>CAIPBM010000134.1 GCA_903863295.1 uncultured Verrucomicrobiota bacterium
AAGGCCTCGAAATTTACAAACGGGGGATCGAGAACAACCCCGAATATTGGCGTCTTCGCGCTGATACGGGCCTCCTCTATCAGCAGCGTTTGGCCCAGAACGAAGCACGGATGGGGCTGAAAGAGGCTTCTGCGGATCACTACCGGAAAGCGGCGGAGTATTATCAACAAGCGACCGAATTGGCCAATTGCCCGACTTTTTACGAACGTTTCCCCGCCTACATGTATGAAAATGCCGGGGACGATCAGGCGGCTTACGAATATTGGAAAGGGCTTTGGAATCGCCTGACGCCGCAGCAATTAGAGGAGAAACAGCACGCGAAGGACAAAATTGAGTCCAGCATCCGAAAGCTCGAACAAAAACTTTCGGTACCAAAAGAAAAAAGAGTCTTTCCCAATTAGGGACACCTCATTAGGTTAGTAATCCCGACTTTTCTGTCGGTCATACGCATGAGATTTGGCATTTTTGGAGATATACATAGTAACCTCGAGGCTTTGGAAGCCGTTCTCGAGGATATGCAGGCCCAGGCAGTAACCCATACGGTTTGCATTGGCGATATCGTCGGGTACAACGCCAACCCCCGCGAATGTCTGGAGATCGTCCGGGCCTTGGGCTGTCCCATCGTCAAGGGCAACCACGATGAAGAGGCCTCCGAAGGCCGGGAGGTCGAGCACTTCAATGACATGGCGCTCTCGGCCATTCGCTACACCCGGACCCAATTGACCAAGGAACAGCGTGAGTTCCTCCGCGCGCTTCCCCTCCAACGGCCGGTTAATTCATTTACGGTTGTCCATTCCACACTCGATCAACCCAATCGCTGGGGTTACGTCTTTTCCTGTCTGGAAGCCGAGAGCAGCTTCCAGTACCAAAAGACCAACATCTGCTTCTTTGGCCATACGCACGTCCCGCACGTTTTCATTCGTGACACGAAGGTGCACGAGTTCTTTTACAAGAAGATCGACATCCAGCCGGAGAAGAAATACTTCGTCAACGTTGGCAGCGTCGGCCAACCCCGCGATGGCGACTGGCGCTCCGCTTACGTTATTTATGATTCCGGGGCTAACACGATAGAATTGCGTCGTCTGCCCTACGATCTGGCCAAGGCGCAGGCCAAAATCATGAACGCGGGCCTGCCTGCCCGTCTGGCCGAGCGGCTGGCTAATGCCGTGTGACAATCAAGTAACTGTTGCCCGGAGGCTTGCTCTCGGCAGGGGTTGACCTAACTTTAATAAGAGAGTCTACACGACTCGGTTATATTTTCATGCAACTATCGCTCGACCTGCATTGCCACTCCCGCTTTTCCGCCGATGGCGTGGCTGAGCCCGAGGCGCTCGTCGCAGAGGCCAAGGCCAAGGGGCTCAACGGCTTCGCCATCACCGATCACAACACCTGCGCCTGCGTTGACTATTTCCTCCAGCATGGCTTCATGAACAAGGAAGGGCTGCCCGTTGACGGCTTGCTGATTATTCCTGGACAGGAGATCACCACGGCTGAGGGGCATCTTCTTGCTTTGGGCATCACCTTACCGGACTTGAAAGGCATTCCCGCCGTCGAGGCCGTCGCTTTGATTCATCAGGCCGGTGGCCTTGCCATTCCGCCTCATCCTTACGATTTCTTTCGCGCCGGGATTCGCGAGCCCGTCCTGGAGACTCTCGATATTGATGCTCTTGAAGTCTTCAACGCCGCTACCACGCTCAAGCGCTACAACAAGCATGCCTTCAATTACGCCCAGGGACGCGGGCTGCCCATGACGGCCTCCAGCGATGCCCACGATCACGTGGCCCTCGGCACGGCTTACAGCATCCTGGAAGCCGACACTTTTTCCGTTGCGGGAGTGCTGGAAGCCATCCGCAAAGGCCCGGCACTTCGTCAACGCTATCTCACTCCGGCCAATGCCCTGAAGAAGACCTGGAACAACGTCTTCCGCCTCCGCCGTCGTCGCCAACCGAAGCCAGAGCCGCAAAACGTGGCCTGACTTCGTTATTAAATCTTTGTTAGTAAGCATGCTAGAGCTTGCGCTGAGAGGGCGTTCACAGGATATTCAAGGCCTCACACCATGCTTGATGTACGTAAAATTCGTGAAAACCCCGATTTCTACCGGGAACGCCTCGCCCGCCGCAACTCGGGTGACGACCTGCTGATTGCCCAAGTTCTTGTCCTGGACGAGCAACGGCGCAAGCGTTTGCAGGAGAACGAAGCCCTTAAAAGCGAACGCAATCGCACCAGCAAAGAAATCGGTGCGATCAAATCGAAGGGCGGAGATGCGAGCGAGCCGACGGCGCGAATGAAACTGGTCGGTGATCAGATTGCCAAGCTTGACCAGGAACTCGCCACCATTGAGACCGAACAATCGGATATCCTCCTCCGTATCCCCAACATCAATCACGATTCCGTTCCCGTCGGCACCAGCGCGGAGGACAACCGGATCGAACGCGTCGTCGGCGAAAAAGCCGAGTTTACCTTCAAGCCACGGCCCCATTGGGAAATCGGCACGGAGCTGGGCCTGATCGATCTCGAAGCCGCGACCAAGATTTCCGGCAGCGGCTTCATCGTCTTCAAGGGACTCGGAGCTCGCCTGGAGCGGGCGCTGATCAGTTACCTGCTCGATCTTCACACCACGCACCACGGCTACACTGAAGTCTCGACGCCCTTTCTCGTTCGCGGCGAAAGCATGCAGGGCACTTCGCAATTGCCCAAGTTCGCGGAAGACATGTACCGCGTTGAAGAAGCGCCGCCACTATATCTCGTCCCCACCGCCGAGGTGCCGGTCACCAATCTCCACCGCGAAGAACTGCTCTCCGCCGACAAGTTGCCCATCCGCTATGCCGCCTACACGCCGTGCTTTCGCCGGGAAGCGGGCAGTGCCGGCAAGGACACGCGCGGTCTGATTCGCGTCCACCAATTCGACAAGGTGGAGCTGGTACACATCGTCACGCCGGAAGAATCATACGCGACACTGGAAGTGCTCGTTGGCCATGCGGAACGGGTGCTCCAGGACCTCGGCCTTCACTACCGGGTTCTTTCCCTTTGCACCGGCGATATTGGCTTCGGTGCGGCAAAGTGCTACGATCTTGAAGTCTGGGCTCCCGGCGTAGGGGCTTGGCTGGAAGTTTCCTCCTGCAGCAACTTTGAGGACTTTCAGGCCCGCCGGATGAATCTACGCTACAAAAACAGCGAAGGAAAAAATATCTTCTGCCACACGCTTAACGGTTCCGGCCTGGCGCTGCCCCGGCTTTTCATCGCGCTGCTGGAAACCTACCAGCAGGCGGATGGCCATATTTTGATCCCAGAACCGCTCCGTCCCTATCTCGGAGGACGCAAGGAAATCTAATTTATGCCATCCCGCTCGCAGTCCACTCACTCCCGCTACCTGTTCCTGGTTGCGGCCTTGTTCCTCACGCTGGTTTTCCCCGGTTGGGCGCTTGATCCCGCTCCGGCCCCGGCTCCCACCGATTCCTCGCAAGTTACCCCGCCCGGTAAGGTCTTGCCCGCCACGGACGGTAATTCCGAGTCGACTGGCACCAAGACCCCTCCGGTCAGTTCCCCGGCTGCAGCCCCGGTCAAGGATGAAGCCACCGCCAAAAGCGACGACACACCTGTTCAGCTCCCGGCGATCAAGCCGATTGATATCCACGCGGATCGCGATGCCGCCATTGGGCGCAAAGTGGGTGAGATTCTGCAGGGCAATCACTACCTCCAGATTCCGATCTCGCCCGAGATCTCCCAGCGCTGGCTCAAAAACTATCTCGATGCGCTCGATTACAATCACCTCTTCTTTTTGCAGAGCGATGTCGATGAATTCACGAACAAGTACGGGAACAATCTCGGCGATCTTCTCCTCAACGGCAAAAGTGAGGAGGCCTCCATTGCCCCGGCTTTTGAAATCTTCGATCGCTATATGCAACGCCTGGATGAGAACGTCGTCCTCGCCGAAAAGTTGTTGCATGAAAACTTCGATTTCACCAAGGACGAGACCTATACCATTCGCAATCACAAGTCGCCATGGATCGCAGATGCCGCCGCTTCGCAGGCGGTCTGGCGTGGACAGGTTAAATCCGATCTCTTGAACGGCCTTTTGGACAAGAAAGCGCCTGATGTCACGATCAAGCGGCTGTCGAAGCGCTACGCCTCACTCTTGCGGGAAGGCGCGAGCGAGGACGATATGGATGTGATTGAGCTTTACCTCAACGCCCTGGCCTGTGCCTACGATCCCCACACCGCTTACTTCCAGCCCGATGAAGCCCAGAACTTCAACATCTCGGCCCTCGACCACGCGGTTACCGGGATTGGTGCCGTGCTCCGCTCGGATGACGGCTATGCCACGATCGAGCAGATCATCGCAGGTGGTCCGGCGGATCTCGACAAACGATTACAGCCCGGAGACAAGGTTATCGCGGTCGGTCAGGGTAACAGCGAGCCGGTTGACGCGGTGAACATGAAGCTCAACCGGGTCGTTGACATGATCCGCGGCGAAAAAGGCAGCATGGTTCACCTCGTGGTTCAGCCCGCTGGTTCCGCTGATGGTGCCGCGCACAAGGACATCATCCTCAAGCGCGACATGGTCAGCATCAAGGACAGCCTGGCCAAGGCGCACATCATCGATCATCCATTACCCAATGGCGGCAGCGAAAAGATCGGTGTGATTGACCTCCACGATTTTTACAACAACACCAAAAACCATCACTCGGCGGTTTCCGATGTCACGGCCCTGATCAAGCGCCTGAAGAAGGAAGGCGTTTCCGGGATTATCCTGGATATGCGCAGCAACGGCGGTGGTCTGCTGGAGCAGGCGGTCGACCTGACCGGGCTTTTTGTGAAGCATGAACCTGCCGTGCAGATCCGTCGCTCGGATGGTTACATCGATCAACTCGGCCCGGAAGACACCCGCCAGATTTACGACGGCCCACTGGTCGTCATGGTCAATAAGATGAGCGCGTCTGCCACGGAAATTGTCGCCGCTGCCTTGCAGGATTATGGTCGCGCGGTCATCGTGGGAGACCAAAGCACGCACGGGAAGGGAACCGTGCAGACGCTGGTTCAGCTCGATCAATCGATGCCCATCGGATTTCCGACCGATCCCGGTGCGGGTAGCCTGAAGATCACGATCCAGAAGTTTTATCGCGTCGCAGGTGGATCGACGCAACAAAAGGGCGTGGTTCCTGATATCGTCATGCCCTCGGTGCTCGACGCGCTGGAACTGGGTGAGACGACCCTGCCCTACTATTTGCAGTATGATGAAGTTGCCCCTGCCACCTACGAGTACCTGAACCTGACCGGTCCCTATCTCCCCGAATTAAAGGCGAATTCGGCGAGCCGTGTCGCGGCCTCGCCCGATTTCAAGTACGTGCGCGATGATATCGCCTACTACAAGAAAAAGGTGCAGGACAGCACGGTCTCCCTCAATCTTGAGACCCGCAAAAAAGAGCAGGCGGACTTGAAGGCACTCAGCGCACAGCGCAAGAAGGACTTGGCGGCACGTCAGTCTGGACGCGACAAGGTGCTCGACCTGACGCTCGACATGGTGGAGCAGGACTTACCCGCCGCTCCGCCGGAGCCGAAGAAACCGAAGACCGATGTGGCGGCCAATGCCGATGCCGATGGCGAACCTGACCTGGAAGATGCGGTGAATAACCCAACAGACGATCCGCAACTGGACGAAGCGGTCAATGTCATGGCTGACTACACCCGGATGCTGCAAGCCTCCGGCTCCAAGTTGGTTCAGACCGCGCCTTCAAAGTAAGGCTATTTAGGTAGCCGCCGATGTCCCATCGGCGGAATCAGGCGTGCAGTCTGTAGCGGCGGTCTACGACCG
>CAIPBM010000135.1 GCA_903863295.1 uncultured Verrucomicrobiota bacterium
CCTGACTTTGGGGTCATAGTTCGGCGCGGTCTGCATCATCAATCCCGTGGTTGTCAGAAGTTTATCGAGGAGTTGCACCGCCTCGCGGCGTTTCATCTCACTCTGGTAAAGTTCCGCCACCGCCTGGACATGACTATCGGCAAGCTTTCGCTCATCGACGGTCAGGATGTCGACACCCAGCGCTTCATCGCGCAGCCGGAGATCCTGCCACTGTTGGCGGAAGAACTCCGATTCGCTGTTGGCCGAGGCCAGGCTTTCGGTCAGTGCTTTCACCTTGGCTTCAAGCTGTTCGCGGGTCAGGCTGGAAGGATCCGGGCTGGCATTGGTATCGCCTGCCGTCTCCTTGGTCACGCCGGGGTTGATCGCCATGGCGGGATGAACGATGGGCATAATCATAAGATTTGTGTCCGTCGCATCAGCTTGCGCCAAAGGCTCCGTTACCGGTTTATCTGCAGTCAAAGAACGACCCGTGTCCGGCTCAGCGGACATGGTTCCCGGCGTATTGAACGCCAAGGCGACTGCGAGTAGGGCGAACCCGACTCGAAATCGACGAACCGGTAGGCTTGCGCCGTCCCGATCCGATTTTGTTGTAAAATTGGCTTCCGTTCGCTTCTCCTTATTTGGCCGCGGCCTTTTCAGTGTGCGCGCCGTGCTTCTTGAAGGTGCGCGTCGGGGAAAATTCGCCCAGCTTGTGGCCGACCATGTTTTCCGTGACGAACACGGAATTGAAAATCTTGCCGTTATGGACCAGGAAGGTGTGGCCGACGAAATCAGGCGTGATGAGCGAGCGGCGCGACCAAGTCTTGATCGGTTTCTTCACGTTGGAAGCGGTCATTTTTTCGACCTTCACCATGAGGTGATCGTCAACGAATGGGCCTTTTTTTAAGCTACGGGACATAAGCGGGAAAAATTAGTGTTTCTTGTTCTTGCGGCGTTCAACGATGAACTTGTTCGACGGCTTGTACTTCGGACGGGTCTTGAGACCCTTGGCCGCCTGGCCCCATGGCGAGACGGGATGCTGGCGTCCGCCACCACCCTTGCTCTTGCCTTGTCCGCCACCCATCGGGTGATCGACTGGATTCATGACCATGCCGCGAACGTGCGGACGACGGCCCAACCAGCGGGAACGACCGGCTTTACCGAGGGAGACGTTTTCGTGCTCGATATTGCCGACCTGGCCCATCGTGGCGTAGCAGGTGGCGAAAATCTTGCGAATTTCACCGGAAGGCAGACGCACCTGGGCGTAATCGCCATCGACCGACATAACCGAGGCGCTGCTGCCCGCGGTGCGACCGATCTGGGCACCGCGACCAGGAATAATCTCGATATTGTGGATCGCCGCACCGAGCGGAATCTTGGAGAGAGGAAGCGCGTTGCCGATGATCGGCTCAACGTCAGGTCCGCTGGCCAGCGTCGTGCCAACCTTGAGGCCGACCGGAGCGATGATGTAGCGTTGCTCACCATCAGCATACTTCAGGAGGGCGATGCGGGCCGTGCGGGAGGGATCGTATTCGATCGTCTCAACCACGGCCTTGATGCCCAGCTTGTTGCGCTTGAAATCGATGAAACGGTAGCGCTGCTTGTGGCCACCACCGATGTGACGGGACGTCACGCGACCGCGATTGTTACGGCCACCCGACTTCTTGGTCGCCTGGGTCAATTTCTTGACCGGCTTGTTGCCCTGCGTGAGTTCCTCGAAGCCGTTCAACTCCGTGAAGCGGAGGGAAGGCGTGAGGGGACGGAAAACTTTAAGTGCCATGGTGGTATTCGGTTAGACGAGTTCGATTTTTTCGCCAGCCTTGAGCGTGACGATGGCTTTTTTCCAGTCGGGCTGCTGGCCGAAGTCGGCGCCACCGTGGCGACGCTTGAGCTTACCGGCAACCTGCATGGTGTTGACGCGAATGGCGGTCTTCTGGAAGAGCTGCTTCACCGCGTACTTGATTTCCTGCTTGGTCGCGCTGGGCGTGACCTTGAGGACGTACTGGTTGTGCTTTTCCGCCAGGGCCGTGCCCTTTTCGGTCACGCGGACCGATTTGACGATGAGAAGTGGATCGCGCATAGGAGTGGGAAGTTATTTCTGGAGACGGACGGAGAGTTTATCGAGCGCGCCATCGGTGATGAAAACCTTGTCGTAATGGAGCAACTGCTCGGCATTCACGAGATCGCCGGTGGTGAGTTCCAAGCCGGGATGATTGCGCGAGGCGAGGTAGAGGTTCTTGTCGAGCGCTTCGATCACGATCAAGGCACTGACCTTCTTGGTGTCGATGCCGTCGGCGAGCTTGGAAAGGAGATCCTTGGTCTTGGGCTTGCTGAGCGAAATCGGTTCGATGACGTAGACTTCCCCGGCGTTGACGCGGGAGCTGATCGCCTTCTTGAGCGCGAGCTGCTTCACGGTCTTGTTCGTCTTCTTGGAATAATCGCGGGGATGCGGGCCGAAAACGACGCCGCCGCCGGACCAGACAGGCGAGGACTTGTAACCGGAACGGGCGTTACCGGTGCCTTTTTGACGCCAGGGCTTCTTGCCAGAACCGGCAACAGTCGCCTTGGTCTTGGTGGAGTGGGTGCCGGCGCGGCGATTGGCGCGATAAGCGACAACCGTTTCGTGCAGGGCCTGGGTGCCGATGCCGTTTTCGATGAGATCAACCTTGAGTTTGGTCGATGCAGCCGAGGTGGAAAGAGGAGAGAAGCTCATGGTCGTTTATTTATTGGCTTTGGAGGCCTTCATCGGGTTAACCGCCTTGGCGACGACGACGGCCTTCGCGCGGGGCTGGCCCTTGATGGCCGTGCGGACGACGACGAAGCTGCCCGCCGCGCCGGGAACGGCACCGCTGACGAGGAGGACGTGATCGGCTTCGCGGACCTGGACGACGCGGAGGTTCTGGACGGTGACTTTTTCATCGCCCATGTGACCGGCCATGCCGTGGTTCTTGTAAATGCGGCCCGGGGTGGAGCGCATACCGATCGCGCCGTTGCGGCGATGGGTCTTCGATCCGTGGGCGGCACCCTGACCGTGGAAATTGTGCTTCTTCATCGGGCCCTGGAAGCCCTTACCCTTGGAAACGCCGATGACATCGACATACTGGCCGGGCTTGAAACGGGTGACCGTGACCGATTCGCCCTGCTTGAGCTCTTCGCCATCGAGCGTGAACTCGCGGACGAATTTCTTCGGCGTGATCCCGGCCTTCTTGAAGTGGCCGAGCTCGGGCTTGCTCACGCGGTGTTCCTTTTGGTCAAAGACGCCGACTTGCGCGGCGCTGTAACCGTCGTTATCGACGGTCTTCACCTGAAGAACGGCGTTGGGTTCGGCGAGAATGACGGTGACGGGCGTGATGGTGCCCGCTTCGTCGTAGACGCGCGTCATTCCTACCTTTTGTCCTAAAATTCCAATGCTCATGGGAGTGCTAAAGTGCGGGGAAAATATTCGGGGTTAGACCTTGATCTTGATGTCGACACCGGCGGGCAGGTTGAGCTTCTTCAGCTCGTCCACGGTTTTTGCCGTGGGCTGAATGATGTCGAGAAGGCGCTTGTGAGTGCGCATTTCGAACTGGTCCATGCTTTTCTTGTCGACGTGAGGGGAACGGTTGACGGTGAAACGCTCGATCTTGGTCGGGAGCGGGATCGGCCCGGCGACGACGGACCCGGTGCGGGACGCGGTCTCGGCAATCTCGGTCGCGGCGCGGTCAAGAAGACGGTGATCAAACGCCTTGAGGCGTATGCGGATGCGGGTTTCGGCCATAAATTTATTTACCCTTCTTTTGTTCAGTGATCTGCGCGACGATCTGGGCAGGAACCTGCTCGAAGTGCGACGGCTCCATCGTGTAGGCCGCACGGCCCTTCGACATGGAGCGGATGTTGTTGACGTAGCCGAACATTTCCGAGAGCGGCACTTCAGCGTGCACGTTCGTCGTCTTGTTCTTGCTCTCGGTATTCATGATCTTGCCCCGGCGGCGGCTCAGATCGCCAATGATGTCGCCCTGGAACTCGTCCGGGGTGGAAACTTCCACTTTCATCATCGGTTCAAGGAGGATCGGGCCGGCTTTCTTCATCGCGTCCTGGACGGCGAAGATGGCTGCGAGCTTGAACGCCAATTCGTTGGAATCGACTTCATGGTAGGAACCGTCGGTGATGTTGATCGCGACGTCGATGACAGGAGCGCCGTTGACAACGCCATTGAGGAGCGCCTCTTCGATGCCCTTCTTGACTGCGGGAATGAATTCCTTGGGAATGTTACCGCCAACAACCTTGTTCTCGATGGTGATGCCCTTGCCGCGTTCCTGCGGGATAATATCGACGTAAACTTCGCCGAATTGACCGCGACCGCCGGACTGCTTGGCAAGCTTGCCATGGC
>CAIPBM010000136.1 GCA_903863295.1 uncultured Verrucomicrobiota bacterium
AAATGGCGGTTTTCCGATTCGACTTGGCGCGACCGGAACGCCCGCGCCAGCACCACATCGAGTTTCTCCAAATCCAGCGGCTTGGTGATATAATCGTAGGCACCCCGTTTCATTGCCTCCACCGCCACCTTTTCCGATCCGTACGCGGTCATCAACACGCAAACCGGCGGATGCGAAATCGACTGGGACCGGACCAGCAGGTCTAGCCCCTCCGTGCCGCCCATCAGCCGCATATCGGTCAGGAGGACATCAATCGGCTGGGATTCCAGGACATTCATCGCCGTGGTCACGTCCGGGGCCAGGTAGATATCAAATTTGTTGTCGAAATAACGGCGCAGCCCGTCCCGGGTGTTCTTCTCGTCCTCAACCACCAGCAACGTGGGAAGATTATCGGCGACCGCACTCATGGTTTCTCCAGTTTGCCATTGACCGGTGGCATTGGGGAAGGCTCGTCTCCCGCGCCCAGCAGCCGGACGCGGCGCTCGGCCAGCGGGAGAAGAATGCGTGCCGTCGTGCCCCGGCCCGGCTCGCTATGCAGTTCCAGATGACCGCCATGCTCGTGCAGGATGCGCTGGACAATGAACAGTCCCAATCCCGTCCCATCCTTCTTCCGCGTGAAATAGGGCTCGGTGATGTGGGCCATGTCTTCCACGGAGATGCCGGGACCATTATCCTCAAATGTGATCTCCAAGTGGGTATCCGAACGCGATGTCCTCACCTTCAGGATGCCGCCATGGCTGAGGGCCTGCACCGCATTTTTGATCA
Organism: uncultured Verrucomicrobiota bacterium; assembly: GCA_903863295.1. GTDB lineage: Bacteria > Verrucomicrobiota > Verrucomicrobiia > Methylacidiphilales > UBA1321 > JABDGH01. The sequence goes on from CAIPBM010000136.1 coordinate 766, forward strand.
AGTTATAGAAGGCCTGCTTCAGTTGATCCGCATTGGCGGGAATCAGCGGCAGCGATTCCTCCAGTTCCTCCTGCGCAATAACATCGCGATCCTCAATTTCCGGCTGAAGAAAGGCGAGGGATTCATGCACCACCGTGTTGATATTCACCATGCTCCGGGCGGCGTGTGAGGGACGCACGGCCCGCAAAAATTGGTTGATGATGATATCAAGGCGGCCAACCTCGCTCCGGGCCACCCGCAACGATTCCAGGAGATCCTCCTTGGAGTCCTCGCCGCTATGCTGGCGCAGGTCACGCTCGAGCAATTGAAGATGGATGTTCAGTGAATTGAGCGGATTGCCCAGTTCATGGGCGACTCCCGCCGCCAGCAGCGTCACGGCGTTGAGCCTTTCCGACTCAATCGCTTCCCGCGCCTGGGCGCGATGCGCCGTCAGGTCATGGAAAATGACCGCGTAGCCGATGAGCGAGGCATCCTTATCCTCAATCGGCACCAGATAGAAATTGAGATAGCGCTGTTGCGGATAGAAGACTTCCAGGTCGCGATTCACCACCCGGCCCTCCGCCAGAATCTTGGGCCAATCGAGCTCCTTCAAGTGATGGGCGATCGGCGTTCCCATAGCCTTGACCGGATCGATGCCCAGGAGTGTCGTGCTCGCGTGATTCAGGTACCGGATTTTACCCTTCGAATCAACCACGACGATCCCTTCCTGCAGTGTATTGAAAATCGTTTCGAAGAATCCCTTCTCGCTGTTGAGCCTTTGCAGATAGGCCTGCAAGTCTCCCTGGCCGACGCGGTCAATCCGGTTCAGCAGCTTGTCGAGAAAGGTGTTTTTCACTGCAAGAAGTGGCGTCAGAGCCAGTGTTTGCGCCGCAGCCAGACAATCAGGAGGATCGTGCTGACGACCGTCACGATGGCCGCCACGGGATAGGCGTACGGAAGCTCCAGCTCGGGCATGTCATGGAAATTCATCCCATACCAGGTTCCCACCAAAAGGGTCGGCGTGGTGATGGCCGTCATCAGCGTCAACAGCTTGATGACCTCATTCGTTTCGTAGGAGGCCTTGTTCAGGAAAACGTCGAGCGTCAGATAGAGTTGATCCGAAAGCGTGGAAGCGGCATTTTCAATCCGGTTCAAGTTGCTGAGCAAATCCCGGAAATAGGGTAACAAGGCAGCGCGGATCAATTTGAACTCACCCCGCGCTATCCGGTTGACCACGTCCCGCTGCGGACGAACGATCTGCTGCAAGTCAGACAACTCTTTCTTGCGCTCACGGAATTCCTTGATGATGTTCGGTTCCGCGTGGCGGGCGATGAAAACACTGTCCTCCAGCGTGCTGATCTCCTTGGTAAAATCGTTGAGCACCGGTTGATACGCATCGACCATGTTATCGAGGATGAAATGGGCGAGACGATCCATGTTACGTGTAATCGCCACCGGATTTTTTTGCACCCGCTCAATCGTCGCGCTGACCGTGGCCAGTGGCTCGGAGTGGTGCGTGACCAGGAAGGATTTGCCAATGAAAAAATCGAGCTCCGTCGTGCGAAACTGTTCTTCCTTGTTGAAAGCTACCGCGTGCATGACGAGGTAGAGATAATCCTCGTAGTCCTCGATCTTCGGATAACGGCTGGCGGCGAGACAATCCTCAATCGCGAGAGGGTGAAAGGAAAAAACTTCTTCCAGCACGGCAGCTGCTTCTTCGGCAGTGGGAGCAAAGAGATTCACCCAAATCAGCAGGCCCTTGTCCGCCCGGACGAGGCGAAGGGCATCCGTGTCGAGATCGCTGGCGACAAGCTTTCCGTCATTAAAGACAAACGATTGAATCATAAAAAGGGTGAAATATGGGATGGAAGACGTGCGGCAACGATTTACGTGGTTTCATTTACCCCGGCCTGAGGGACCGCATCAAGCTTGAAGCGAAAGTGATATGTTTTTACTGTAAAATATAAAAAATCTCGAATTTGAGCCTTGCCAGAATCCCGAAAATCGCTTTTATGTGAGTTCGTATGCCGAGTCACCGCTTTTACCTCGGGTTAGTCACACTTTGCCTTTTGTTCGCCGTTCGTCCAGCCAAAGCCGATGACGGCTCAGGCAGCGGCGGATCCGTGCAGGCGACGGCGACGACAAACTCGTCCACCTCCACTTCTTCGAGTTCAACCTCGACCTATTCTCAGCCTGCTCCGTCGGGATTAGCCGTAGACGCAACGGATCACAAAAGGCCCTTTACCATTTCAGCCACTCTCCGCGAGGAATATGATGATAACATCTTCACCGCGAAAACGGGCCGTGTTGGCAGCGCGGTAACTTTTATTACCCCTAGCATCTTATTCGATCTCCCCATGGACGATAGCGATCTCTCCTTCCGGGACACCTTCTCCGCTGACTATTATTCCAACCGCCCAGGCGATCAGTTTGATTTAACGGATCAGTTCATCGCCCAATACAATCACAACTTCTCCGATCGTTTTAGTCTGGATGTGGCCGAGCAGTTCCAATACTACACCCAGCCCAGCTTGTTCCAGAGCATCGGAACCAATTATTATAACGGAGCCTACATCTCGAATACCGTTAATCTGAACTTCAATGCCCAGTGGACGCCCCTGATCAGTACTTCGACCACTTACGCCAATACTATTGTCGATTATCAGGAATCCAACATCGCCACCCAGCAAAATAGCATGGAAAACACGGCGAGCCAAAACATCGGTTTCGCCATCCTGCCGAAGATCACCCTGACCTTCGGGGGGATCATTGATGATATTAATTACAAGTTCATTAACCGCGGTTACACAACCTACACGGGAAACACGGGCATTAATTGGCAGGCTCTCCCATCCATGAGCCTCTCCGTGAGCGTCGGTGGATCGGTCATTGATACGCAACAGGCCGGAACCTCCGCCACCCCCTACGCGGCGATTGCCTACAACTGGAAGATCGGTGCCCGGAGCACTCTTAACTTCAATTACTCCCATGAAGTCGTCCCGTCGGATATTTACACCGCAGAAGGCCAGATTGCGGATCGCTTTTCAACAGGTTTTCAGTACGCCATCACCCCCCGGCTCTCGACTCATCTCGATGGCATTCTTACCCACGGCAACTACAACCAAAGTTTGCTTCAAAGCAACCAGCCTAACTTTTCCGAAAACGATTACGCTATCGATCTAGGTTTCGGATATACCCTCAACAGTAATGTCGCTTTCAGCATCGGTTACACCTACAGCGGAGTCTCTTCCGGCGAAAATTATCGCGACTACACGCGGAATCAGGTCTATATTGGCGTCACAGGTACCTATTGATGTTGAGTTCAAGGATTTGAGCATTCTTGACGCCTAGCCGTGACATAATTTTCTATGGTCGAAAACAGGGACTCCGTTCTTCACTTCCACGAATACTTTCGTGTTATTAGAAATCGCCTTTGGGTGATTTTTACTATCTTTATCCTTACGGTCTGTAGTGGAGCGTACGTCACCGAAGAGGTCTTCCCTAAAATCTACACCGCCTCGACCCAGATTCAGGTCAAGAAAGAGGGGACTTCCACCATTAATGGTCATGACGTAACCACGGAAAAACCCTTTGACTCCACCGATTTCCAGGCGGCTTTTGAAATCATCAAATCGCCCACGGTTCTTCAGCCGGTCATCACGAGTCTGGGCTTGGATAAAAAATGGGCCCAGCGCGCCAAGTCCAATACGCCACTCACTCCGTTGCAGGCCTTGGCCTACATGAGCAGCGTTCTCAAGCTCGACGCGACACGCGGGACTAACATCATCGTCATCACCGCTTCAAGTGAAGTTCCCCAAGAAGCCGCCGATATCGCCAACGCCGTCGCTGATCAATACAAGACGCTGCGCGACAGCGAGCAGGATCGGCGCAGCAACCTCGGATCAGACGCCCTCAAGGAGCAGATTGAGCAGCAACAAAAGATCGTCGACGATAAGAAAGCTCAGGTAGATAAGCTTCTCCAAGACGCTGGCGAACACAATATTGAGATTATTCCCGCCGGCAAGACGGAGCGTGATGAAGCCGACTTGGAAAAGAGCAAGCAAGACCTTCTCACCGCCAAGGAAGACTACGACGCCCGCCGTGTCCTGCTGGAACAGGTGCAAAACCTCAACGATGACGATTTCGTCAACACCCTTTCCGCCATGAACCGGGAGGAGCCGAACATCGCCGCTCTCCGTGCCGACATCTTCAAAATCGAAGGCGACATCGATAACCTGCTCAAGGACGGTTTTGAACAGAACCATCCCCGCATTCTTTCCCTGCGCGCCGAAGTCGAACGCAAGAAATCTCAAATCAAGGATCTCATCGCCGGTACGCGTCGCGCCATGGCCGTCGATGCCCAGATGGCCCAATCCCGCATCACCATTATCCAAAAGGATGTGGATGAGCTGACCGAAAAAATTCGCAAGGACCAAACCTCCAGCCTGGAACCCTACACCCAAGCCCAACGCGATTATGAATTGCAGCAGAATACCCTTGAGGCCTACCAACTCCGCTTGAAGCAGGTCGTCGCAGACCGGGACATCCTCGAAAGTCCGGTGAAAATGATCACCCATGCGCAGGCTCCGGACAGCCCCTCCTCGCCCAACAAGAAGCTATACATGGGCATCAGCGTCGTCGGCGGTTTGTTTATCGGTATCCTGGTCGCCTTTCTCATCGAGTATCTCGATACCAGCGTCAAAACCATGGCCGATGCCGAATCGCTTCTCGGCATCCCCGTTCTCACCGTCATCCCCAACAAGGGTGGCCCCATGCCTCTCATCCAGGAAGCCGCCCGTCTCCCTCATGCCGAGGGTTATCGCATCCTCCGCGCCAAGCTCGATTTGAAAGTCCAGAACGGCGTCGGCCCCTCTCTCTCAATGTTGAGCGGTGGCCCCGGTGAAGGCAAATCAACAACCATCTACAATCTGGCCATTGTCTGCGCCCAGGCTGGTCAATCCGTCATCCTCGTCGATTGCGATCTTCGTCGTCCCACCGTGCATAGCCTGACCAACGTCTCCAATGACCGCGGCCTGGCCAACTACCTCCGCGGGGAAGGCGAGGCGGTTGAATACATCCAGCAGACCGCCATCCCCAAGCTCCATGTTCTGGCTTCAGGCGATATGCCCATGTCCGAAATCGGCGTCCTGGCCGGCGATAAGATTCGCGCCATGCTGGAAGATTTAAAGCAACGCTACGACCTCGTCCTCGTCGATTCCCCTCCCGTCCTCGGCATCAGCGACGGCTCCATCGTCGCCCGCGAGGTCGATTACGTCATCCTCGTCATCCAGCATCGCCGTTATCCCCGCGAGATTTCCCTGCGCGCCAAGCGTGCGATCGAGGAAGTCCACGGAAATTGCGTCGGCATGGTTCTCAATTGCGTCTCCGTCAAGAGTGATGACTCCTATTACTACTACAGTAATTACGGGAACTATTATAAGAAGGTTGACCGTAGCAAAAAGAGCAAGAATACGCTCAAGGAAAGTGCCAACGGCAAACCCGTCTCCGCCTCCAGCCGCAAGAAGGATTTGGATAGCGATGAATTTTGATCTCCCTATGAAGCTACTTTATCCGTTTGCCGTTCTGGTTGCCTGTCTTCTGATCACAGGCTGTGGTGGTGATGGCTCCTATTCCTCCGCTCCACCCCCTCCCGCCTCCGTCCCGGCTGGAAATCAGGTCAGCTCCGGTATGCGCGTGGGTGATAAAATCACCATCCGTCTCACCGGCGTGCCGGATGATGGGTACGTGATTGAGATGGAAATTCCCTCCTCCGGAGATATCTCGGTTCCCCTCCTCACTCATCCCTTTCACGTCATAGGCCGCAGTGCCGCCGATGTGGCTGAGGAAATTCGAACCGCCTACATCAACGAAAAGATCTACACCAACCCACACGTCACCATCATCCCGGAAGAACGGTACGTCAACGTCGGTGGCGATGTTCGCGGCCCTGCCCGTGTGGCCTATACGCCTGACTTGACCCTCCTGAGCACGATCAACTCCTGTGGCGGCTTCACCGAGTATGCGGATCGCCAGCATGTCCGGATCATTCGTGGGCAACAGATTATCGTGGTCAATTGCGTGGCCGCACAAAAGAATCCCGGCGCCGACCCCGCAGTCTTCCCCGGCGACCAGATTTACGTGCCCCGCACCATTTGGTAATGCACCCGGCAGTCGGTTCGTCAACGGCTTCGCGCTGGGTTGCAGCCCGTCCTGTCCCCTTGGTACGGCAAATCAGCCTCTGCCTCGTGGGCTTGCTCACCCTCGGTATCCTCTCCTCCTGCCATCATAACGGCCCCACCAGCGACGAAGGCAAAATCAAGCTCGCCTTTGAGTCCTGCAAGAAAGCCCTCATCAGTCAGCAGATCCAACAGGCCCTGGTTTATTTCCCCCACAACGTCAATGACTACCTGAATCGCTTGAATTCAGGCGTGAAAGCTCCCCCGGTTCCGCCTGCGGGCTCTCCCGCGGACCCATCCCCCGTGGTCACCCAGCTTCTCCGCACCGCTCTCGAAAAAAAAGTGCCCGCCGATTTACGCGCCAACCTGACCCTGGACGCGCTCCTGCAACGAATCGCCGACAAACACCTGCTCAACCTTCATGATGTTGAGGAAATCAAACTCGGTCGCATCTCCATTGAAGGGCCAACGGCCTACGCCCAGATTTACTATCAGGGATCGCTCACGGCCCTCCGCCTGCCGTTCATCAAGGAAGACAACGTCTGGAAGATCGACGTCATGGCCGTTCTCCCCTCCGCGGAACTGCTCATGCGTCTCGACCGTGCCATCAAGGGCGAGTCGGAGAACGAGCAGGTCGAACAACTCGTCAACAAGCTCCCTTCGCTGTAGGATCATCCCATGCTCGCCAAACGTGTCATACCCTGCCTCGATGTTCATAATGGACGCGTGACCCGTGGCCAGCAATTCGGTCGCGCTGAGGACAATGGCCTCCGCAATGTCGGCGACCCGGTCGAACTCGCGATCCGTTACAACGACCAGGGCGCGGATGAACTCGTCTTTTTCGATATCACCGCTTCTTCCGAGGGACGGAAATCGATCATTGATGTCATCGAACGCACCGCCGACCGCTGCTTCATGCCCCTGACCGTCGGTGGCGGCGTCCGTTCCACCGACGACATGCGCATTCTCCTCCGCGCCGGGGCGGACAAAATCAGCCTCAATTCCGCCGCCTTGGCCCGTCCGGAAATCATCGCGGAGGGTGCGGAAGCCTTTGGCAACCAATGCATGGTCGTTTCCATCGATGCCAAGAAAACCGCTCCCGGGGAATGGTCCGTCTTTTCCCGTGGTGGCCGCGAGCGCACCGCTTGGGAAGCCCGCGCTTGGGCCCAAAAAGCGGTCGCTCTCGGTGCCGGGGAAATCGTCCTCAACAGCATCGATTCCGACGGCATGCAGACCGGCTACGATCTCGAAATCACCCGCCTGATCAGCGAAAGCGTACCCGTCCCCGTCGTCGCGAGTGGTGGTGCCTGGGAACTCAGCCACTTCACCGCCGTCCTGAATCAGGGCCATGCTGATGCGGTCCTGGCCGCCAGCGTCTTCCACTACGGCAAATTTACCATCGGGGAAGTCAAAACTTACCTGGCCGCCCAGGGCCTGCCCGTACGCTTCTAGGAGACGTTCCCAATCGGAACTCCTTGTCACTCCACCATTTCACGCTAGGTTTTTCGCATGACCCGCTACGCCCAGCAAATCGGCTCCCGCTTTATGGGAATGCTGCAGGCGACCGGCCAGATCGTCTTTCTTTTCCAGGACATCATCCGCTGTCTCTTTCGCTACCCCATCCGAATCGGCCTGCTCATCCGCCAGATCGACTTCATCGGGGCTAAATCGGTTCCCGTCGTGATGATTACCGGCAGCTTTATCGGCGCCGTTTTTGCTGCCCAATGTGAATTTCAATTCCGCGCCCTCGGCATGAGCTCCGCCGTCGGCCCCGTGGTCGCCATCGCGATGTGCCGGGAACTCGGCCCCGTTCTCTGCGCGCTGATGATCGCCGGTCGCGTCGGCTCCGCCATGGCCGCCGAATTGGCCACCATGAAGATCACGGAACAAATCGACGCCCTGCGCGCCCTCGCGGTTTACCCGACCGAGTACCTGATCGTCCCCCGTTTCCTCGCCACCTTGATCACCTTGCCCATCCTGGTCGGCCTGGCGATTCTCTGCGGCATCGGAGCCGGCTACTACGTCGCGGTCCACGTCCTCGGGGTGCCGGGCGTCTACTATTGGAACAACACCGTCAAGTACACGCACGACAAGGATATCTGGATCGGTCTGGTCAAGGGCTTCTTCTTTGGCATCATCATCGTTCTCATTGGCTGTAACAAGGGCCTCACGGCCGCGCAGGGAGCGGAAGGCGTCGGTCTGGCCACGACTGAAGCAGTGGTCGATGCCTTCATCATCGTGCTCATCGCCAACTTCTTTTTCACCTTCCTGCTCAACTCCATTCTCTAATTCCCGTTGTGCCCGCATCTCCCTCAGATCACGAACCGGCCAATCTGATCCGTCTCGTTGGCGTCGAAAAATCGCTGGGAACCCAAAAGGTGCTTCGTGGCGTCGATCTCAACATCCGGGAAGGCGAGAAAATGGTCATCATCGGGCGCAGCGGCGGCGGCAAGAGTGTCCTCCTCAAGCATATTCTCGGTCTCATGCGTCCCGATGCCGGGCAGGTCTGGTTTCGCGACAAAGACCTGGCCCAATTGGACGAAGAACAGATGGTTCCCTTGCGCAAGGAAACCGGCATGCTCTTCCAGAATGGCGCCCTCTTTGATTCGCTCACCGTGGGTGAAAACGTCGCCTTCCCCCTCCGGGAGCGCGGCAATGTCGATGAAAAGGAAATCCAGTCGGAAGTCGCCCGCGCACTCAAGATCGTCGACCTGCCCAACCAGGAGTTGAAGTGGCCTTCCCAGTTGAGCGGCGGCATGCGTAAGCGCGTCGCCCTGGCCCGCGCGGCCATCGCCAAGCCAGCCCTCATGCTTTATGACGAGCCCACCTCCGGCCTCGATCCCGTCGTCGCCGACAGCATCAACAAACTGATGGTGCGCCTGGGGGATGAACTCAACATGACCTCGGTCATCGTCACCCACGACATGGTCAGCGCCCGCGAGGTCGGCGACCGCATCGCCATGCTTTACGAGGGCAAAATCTATTGCGTTGATAAACCCGGCGTGATCCTTGAATCCCAGGACCCCGTCGTGAAACGCTTTGTCAACGGCATATCCGATGCTAGTGATGCTATATTCTAGGAACACCCGTTATGAAACCGAATTCCAACATTGAAACCACCGTCGGCATCTTCCTGCTCCTCGGCATCGGCGTCATTTGTACCTTGATTCTCTTTTTTGGTGAAGTGAAGGACATCTTCAAGCCCACCTACAGCCTCACGGTCACGTTCCCGAATGCCAGCGGCCTCCTTAAAGGGTCCGACGTCTTCCTTTCCGGCGCCCACATCGGCAAAGTGACCACCGATCCGGTGCCCATTCCCGATACCGACAAAGTGCAGGTCAACCTCAAGATCGATAACAACATCCACATCCGCGAGGATGCCCAGTATGTCATCGGCAGTTCCGGTCTTCTCGGCGATCTCTATGTCGAGGTCCGCCCCGTGCAATACAAGGAAGGCACGCCGGATGACAAGAAGGCTCCCTACGTCAAGGACGGCGCGACGATTGAAGGTGCCAGGACCACCGATTTCACCGAGCTGGCCGACAGCGCCAAGCCGCTGATCGAGCGGGCCAATCATATCGCCGCGCAACTCGACGACATGATCACCCGCCTCAACACCGACGTCTTGCCCGCCACGAGCACCGACGACTTGAAGGAGACGATTTCCAAGCTCCGCGACATGGTCGATAACGGTGACGCCATGGTGAAGAACGCGAACGATCTTCTCATCCAGGCCAAAACCGGGAAAGGGACTCTGGGGCGCCTGATCAATGACAAGCAGACCGGCGATAACCTGGCTGCCTTTATCAAAAACCTTAAGGAACACGGCCCCATTTTCTATTCCGACGATACCGCCGACAAGGGTAAGGACGACGACGCCCCCAAGAAGAAAAACAAATGAGCGAACCTTTAAGCGCGGTGGTCGTGGCGGCGGGCCGCAGCCAGCGCATGGGCTTTGACAAGCTCCTCACCCCGCTCGGTGGACGCCCCCTGCTCCTCCACACGCTGGAACGCCTACAACGCACCGAAGTCCCGGCGGAAATCATCCTCGTCATCCGTCCCGGCAGTGAGGCGGAGATGGAAGCGGTCATCGCTCCGTTACGCGAGCGCGGTTCCATCCGGCTCGTGCCCGGCGGAGCCCAACGGCAGGATTCCGTTTACGCGGGACTGCAGGCTATCTCTGATGCCTCAGAGTTTGTTCTCGTCCATGATGCCGCCCGGCCCTTCGTGACCAAGGAATTGATCGATACAGTTCTGGCCGCCGCGAAGCTTTCCGATGCAGCCGTCTGCGGTGCGCCGAGCAGCGACAGTCTCAAGGAAGTGGGCGAAGATGGCTTGGTCGAGCGGACGGTCGATCGCTCCAAGCTCTGGACCGTGCAAACGCCGCAAATTTTCCGCGCCAGTCTTTTGCGCGACGCCTATCAATCCGCCCTCGCCTCCGGGGAGACCTTCACGGACGATACTGCCGTCGTCGAGAAAATGGGACATCCCGTGCGCATCGTCCTTTATCACGGCATCAATCTCAAGGTCACCACGCCCTCCGATTGGAAACTGGCCGAGGCCTTCCTTCATCTCGGCGAGGGGGGCGACACCGGCCCCGGACAAACGTTGCGGAAAAATCTCCACGACATGAACAATCACCTCACGCCCCTGCTCGGCTACGCCTACATGCTCCTCAACGAACATCAGGAGGAATCGCGCACCCGCAAATTCGCCACCAGCATCCAGATGGCCGCCGAACGTTGCCAGGTCACTACTGCCGCCATGCAGAAACTCGTCCGCGAACTATTCCCCCGCAAGGGCGAATGATAACTATAGAATTTTCATAAATTCTGTGGCCGGGTGGCGCTATATCCTGAAAGGATAAAATCCTATAGCCCAGGGTTGGCGCTGTAGCGCCTACCCTGGGGTCAACCCTCCCCGCACACTACCCTGTAGGGGTAGAATCGCTTCTGAAAGCGAGGATGCTTCAAAGCTTACAGCGTAGGGAAACTTGTGCCGTCTTCCTAGGGTAGGCGTTGCTACGCCAACCCTGGGCGATAAGATCGCCAGCCTTTCAGGCTGACCACAGAATTAACAAAATTCGCTTTCGCGCGAACCGCTTCTCAACCGTAACTCTTCGTAAACTTCTTCTTGTTCTCCGCATCCGGTACCGCCCCGTCCGACTTCTGGGGTGCCCCACTCGGCTTCGCTTTCTCCGCCGCAGGTGAGGATGCCGCCTCCGGCAAATCGAGCTCATCCTCACCCTCCATCGGGAACTCCGGCAGGTTCGACTTCGGCATCATGCTCGCCGGAGTCCCCCCACTCACCTCAACAAAAGCCAGGCGCACATTCTTCAGCGCGTCATCCAGGATCGCCGCCTCCTGGCTCGAAAGATTCCCCCGCGTCTTCTCCTGGATCATCTCAAGTTGATCGATCAAAATTTTCCCCGCCTCCAGGTTCGGCGGCATCGGCCGACCATCCGGGGAGGGGAGCCGTCCCAGCACGTAAAAAATATTCTGCGCCTGCATCATCACAAACTGGACAAAGCGTTGCGCCATCTCGGCGTTGCCGATCGAGGAGTTCTGTTTTTCAATTTCAGCCATGGTAGTTCCCTAAAGTACCACGCGAATCCCTCTTGTCGACTGCTTGAATCAACCGTCAACGGTGTTATGGCGCAGTTCGCTTCCTGCCCCCCTGAAGCGGCGGCCTATGACCGTCGTGCCTGTTCTTCCGCGGTAGCCGTCGCACTCCGTGCGACGGTGTCTCCCTGCCTCCGGTAGCCGTTGCGCGCCGCGCAACGATCTGTGTCCGCATCACATCAGGTGGTCCGGACAACTTGTTGTCCGGATGGCCAAAGCCACAGGAGGTCGCCTCGTAACGCACATATATGTACGGCTTGACAGCTACTTGGGTTTAATGAAAAAGGCGGACAAAAGCAAGCTGCTGCCCAATAAAGCTAGGCCCGATCCCCAGATCAATTCACGATGAGTGGAGATAATCGGCGTCAAATACAGCAAAGCAGCCGCTAGAAAAGCTGCACCTGAAACGACTCTCAAAGTTTGGGTAAAAGCCCGATCTCTTCTCTGCAAACTCATCTCAGGAGGCTGCGCTCTTACATCAAACAACGCAATCACTTCTTTCAAGCTTCAATCATAAACGATGAGTGCCATTAGTAATAGCGCATAGGTTACTAATTTTGGCTAGAACCATTAACGCAAAAATACGACCGGCCCACGTCCCGCCATCCTGAAAGGATGGCCATCACTCAGCCCAGGGTTGGCGCAATAGCGCCTACCCTGGGTACGCACGACGAGCGCCGAACCCTGTAAGGGTTCCATCCACTTCGAAAAGCAATGAATCTAAACCCCCGCACTCACCACCGTCCCCGACCGAATCGCGCTCGCCTGTCTCGCTTCTCCATCCTCAACCTCCACCCCCGGCACCGGCCTCTCCGCCAGCCTCCGCCGGAACCCTTGGTGCCGCACCCGGTTCCACTCCACCAGCGGATGCCACGCCAGGTGCGTCAGGCGGTGCTTGATCAGAAAATGCCAGAACCGGTTCGATTTCTTGTAGAGCATCGACATCGCCAGATACGGCAACACCGCGCGAAAATCCTCCGGCCTCCGCCGCCAGATACTCGGCAGCGAAAACAGATGCTGGTACATCCAGTGATACCCATGCAGCAATTCCTCCGGCGACATATGCCGCGGCCGGAACACCACATGCCCCGTGTCGTAGCGATTCCAGTCCCGGTGCAGCAGCCGATCGGCCGCCTCCATCTCCCGGAATAGCGGCGTACCCGGATACGGCGTCAGGATGTGGAACGTCGCACACTCCAGCCGGTTCTCCTCAATCCACGAGGCCGTCCGCGCAAACACATCCGGCCGGTCGTCGTCAAAGCCGAGCACAAACGAGCCATTCACCTGGATGCCATTATCGTGAAAAAGCCGGATGCGCCGCGGGTAATCATCCGCCCGTGGCGACCGCTTCTTCGCATGCTGGATGTTCGCATCGGAGAGCGATTCAAAGCCCACAAACACCCCCGTGCAACCCGAGAGCGCCATGGCCCGGATCAACCGCGGATCGTCCGTCACATCCAGCGTCACCGCCGCGCTCCAGATGATGCCCACTTCCCGCAACGCGCGGCACAGCTCATGCAAATACTCCCGTTTCGAGCCCAGATTATTGTCGATGAAAACCACATACGGCTGCCCATCCTCTCGAATCTCCCGCGCCACCTGCGCCGCGTCCCGCATCCGGTACGGCATCCGCAAGCCGTCCGTCGCCAGGTAACAAAACCCACAGCGATTGTGGCACCCGCGGGTCGCGATGATGCTCGTCGTGGTCAGGAACGAGGCCCGCGGCAGCAACTTCCGGTGAGCGGGCGGATCAAGCCGGTAATCGCTTTCATACATCGCCTCGTATCGCGCACGGAGCGTCCCGGCCTCGACATCGCGCAAAATCTGCGGCCAAAGCTGTACCCCATCGCCCACCGCCAGTGCGTCCGAATGCGGAGCCACTTCCTCCGGACACGACAACGCATGCAATCCTCCCAGCACCACCGTCGCGCCCCGCTCCCGGTACCATCGGGCCAACTCATACGCACGCTGGGCAAAAGTCAGGTGCACGGTGATCCCCACCACCTCGGGAACCGGATCGGCGGGAGGTCGCCCTTGCAGCAGATTCTCATCGAAATATTCCACCGTCCAATTCTCCGGCGTCGCCCCCGCGACACTCGTCAGTGCCAGCGTTGGCGTCAGTACATGCTTGCCAAAGCTCGTCCGCGGATCCTTCGGATAAAACGGATTGATCATCAGCGCATGCCTTCGCCTCAGTGGCGGTCGCGGCGCCGCATGATCCAGCTTAGGCGCTTCATGCATTTCCCGCGGCAGGAACAGCGGTTTGATCTTGGTTCGAAACGGTAAGTGAGGATCAATCGTCATAACTTTGTATCGCAAAGCCAATATGCTTTGTTACACAAAGTGAATTCCGTCAAGCTCAGCTTCACCCCCTCCAGCGAGCTTTTCCTTAGTATCCTCGCACCTCCGTGGTAGCCGCCGATGTCCCCCTCGGCGGTGCCTCCCTATCGAGGTAGCCGTCGCAACGGTGCAGTCTGTAGCGGCGGTCTATGACCGTCGCCGATTAAACAGAGCGTGTTGCTGAAGAAAACTATGCAAAGGTCGCCTCAACTCCCGCCGGGAAGTTCAAAAGATCAATTTGATTTAAAAAGACCTCAGTTCCATCCTGTGCTGACCCTAATGAACCCATACGAAAACTTCTACCTCAAGCGGGCCACCGGACTCGTGGAAGGACCGTTTGATCTGGTGCAAATGGGTACTCTTCTACAGGAAAAAACTATTACGTCCGAAACCTTGGTGAGAGTTGAGGGAAGCTTGGATTGGCAGCCATTTGGCGGATTGCCTCAATTTGCCGTGATAAAAGAAACTGCAGTAGATATGGCGACTCGTTTCGATCAGATGGAAAAAATGGCTGAAAGTGACCCATCCGTTGTACCATTACTCTCGCGCGAAAATCTGAGAAATGGAATCGTCACCTTCGCGATTAAGGCCTTTATCCTGATGGCGGCCGCAGTTGTTGCCTATTTGATCCCACTCTTCGATCACAAGGCAGGAACCGCCGTCATACTTGTCGGAGTCGCAGTAGCGGCCATCGCTCAATGTCTGATTTTAGGAAAGGTACTTAGCGAAGACTTTTTCACGATTGGCAAAGTCTCCCTCGTGCCCCTCTACGATATCTATTATTTCGGCAGCAATTTGGATACTTATTTTTCCAGCTTCTTTGCGAAATATCTAGGCATCTCCATGGCTGTCGCGGCCGCGGCAGGAATGCATGCTTCGCAGGGTGGTGCTTGAAAAGGGGCGCTAACAATTGCCCCAGCGCGAATGACGTCGGCTTTAGCTACGGAAAGAGAAGGCTTTTCATATTGTAGCATAGCAAAAGCTAAAACCTATTCAGCGCAAGCCCTCTGCGGCCTGCTAACGTCATCCCCTAAAATAATGTTTTTTCCCCGCCCCTCCTCAGTCTATCGTCACCTCAGATGAAATTTGCCCTGCTCCATTACTCCACCTGGCCGGAAATGGGCGGCGTCGAGAACGTCGTGCGCGATCAGGCCAACATGCTCCGCCGCGCCGGACACCAAGTCAAAGTCCTCACCGGCACCGGCCTCGATCTCGAGGAAGGCTACGAGTTCGTCCTCATGCCGGAACTCTCCCCCGAGTTCGAGCTCCACAAAAGCGTCAACGCCGTCCTCACCCGCGGCCAATCCGACCAGTCCTTCAGCCAATACCGCTCCGCCCTCGTCGAGGCCCTCAAGAATGTCCTCGCCGATGTCGACGTCACCATCGTTCACAATATCTTCACCATGCATGTGAACCTCGCGCTCACCCGCGCGCTGCATGACCTCGCCCCGACCCACAAGATGATCGCGTGGACCCACGATCTCACCGCGACCAATTCCGATTACGCCCTCCCCAATCCGACCCAGCCGCCCTGGAACCTGATGCGGACCAATTCGCCCGACGTCACCTACATCGCCACGTCCGACCTCCGTGCGGCGGAGATGAAAACGCATCTCAAGCTCCCTACCCTGCCGCAGGTCATCCCCAACATGGTCGACCCCGCGCGGCTTTTCCTGCTCACACCGGAGATGCGCGAATCGCTCGTCTCCCTCACCATCCCCTGGCGCGATTTCGTCTTCTTCCTCCCCGCCAAGGTCATGGTCCGCAAGAATATCGACTTCGCCATTGAGGTCGTGAAAAAGCTCCGCGCCGAGGGCCGCAATCCGCTCCTCCTCATCACCGGCGCCAAGGTCTCCAATAGCCCCGCCTCAGAGCACTACGGCACCTTCCTGCGCCAGTCGCTGCCGGATGAACTCAAGTCTCACGTCGTCTTCGTCAGCGATTTCTTCGCCATCCAGGACGATACCCTGCGCGATCTCTACCTCATGTCCGATTGCCTGCTCTTCCCCTCGCGCCAGGAAGGCTTCGGCCTCCCCATCCTGGAAGCCGCCATGTTCCGGCTCCCCGTCTTGTGCCACGACATTCCCGCCTATCGCGCCTTGGAAAGCGAAGGCTCGTTCCTGCTCAACGACCTCGCCAAACTCCCCGAGGCGCTCAAGTGGCTGGAAGGTCAGCCCTCGTTCCGGCAGCAGCGCCGCTGTCGACGTTTGTTTGACCCCGCCATCATTTACAGCAAGTATTACGTTCCCTTATTGGAAAAATTTGCTCCTCAAAAAACGTTATGATCCAGGAAATTCCCTACTCCGGTTGGAAGCGCAATCTCCGCATCCAAGGACCCACCACCGAACTCGTCATCACGCTGGAAGTTGGTCCCCGCGTTCTTCGCTACGGCTTTCACGGTGACCGCAACGTCTTTGTCGAAATCGCGGATCAGCTTGGCGGCAGCGGCGAAAAGGAATGGAAAATCCGCGGCGGACATCGCTTCTGGACCGCTCCCGAGGCCGATCATTCCTACGAACTCGATAACGTCCCCGTCACCTGGAAGCAGGTTGGCGAGACAGCGGTGGAAATTAGCCATCCCGTCAGCGCCTTTGGCTTTCAAAAGACCCTCCGCCTCGAATTGCTGCCGGACGAGATCGTCCGCGTCACCCACCTCCTGACGAATGTCGGCGGAAAACCGCTCGACGTCACCCCTTGGGCGCTCACCGTCATGGCCCCCGGCGGCACCGCGATCATTCCCCAGCCCCCGCTCGACCTTCATCCGTCCGAATTCCCCGAAGGCCGCCAGACTGAGCCGGAGGATTTCCTGCCCAATCGCGAAATGATCCTTTGGCCCTTCACCGATCTGACCGATGGGCGCTACGCCTTCAGTGAGAATTTCCTCCGCGTCACCTACCTGCCGGAACGGCCCGCCACCAAGATCGGCCTCAAGCAGCCCACCGGCTGGGTCGCCTACCAAAACAGCGACGTCGTTTTCGCCAAGTACCTCACCTACGATCCCTCCCAGCCCTACCCTGATCGCGGCTCCAACTTCGAGCTCTTCACCAACGTCAGTATCTTCGAGCTCGAATCGCTCGCCCCCAGCCTCCCGCTCGCCCCCGGCGCCACCCGCGAACACACCGAGCACTGGCTCCTCCGCAAAATCAAAAACGACCTCCGCGGCGAAAAAGCCGCCACCGCCTTCTTCGCCGAATTACCCGCCATCGCCTAGCCGCTCCCTGGTAGCCCTCGGCCTGTAGCGGCGGTCTATGACCGTCGTGCCTTTCTCTGTGGTAGCCGCCGATGTCCTCATCGGCGGATGTCTCCCCGTCGCGTAAGCGACTCCATAAAAATCCGTCATCCTGAGCGGAGCGCAGCGGAGTCGAAGGACCTCTAACTATTGCAGTCCTCCGTCCCGCCTCCGGTAGCCGTTGCGCACCCCCGCAACGGTGCTCCCCGTTGGCCCGGACAACTCGTTGTCCGGGTGCGCTCCGCGCACAGGAAGCGATCCCCCGCAGAGCTCGGGTTCGCGGGAGCGAACCGAGTCAACGACTTCTAACTATTCCGCTCGAAGCCCTTCGCCCTCTCCCAAAGAGTCATATCCATCCCCTCCAGCATCGGCTCAAAAAGATCATACCACCGCGGATTCACCTTCGCAATCAACGCAAGCTTCTTCTCCCTGCGCCATCCCTTCAATTGCTTCTCCCGGCGAATCGCACTCGCAGGGTCCGGATAATCCTCCAGATAAATCAACTTCGTCGCCTGATACTGCTTCGTAAATCCCTCCATCAACCTCTCCCGGTGCTCATGCATCCGCCCCTCTAAAAAACCCGTCACCCCAATATAAAGCACCCCATGGTTCTTGTTCGTAACCATATAAACAAAGTACATAAGCCGAAAAAGGGGAAGCAATAGCTAGAGGTCCTTCGACTGCGCTGCGCTCAGGATGACCGATTTTAAATAAAGGGTTAAATACCCTCCTTGAAAAGCGACTCAAGCGAGAAAAGTGTAAGCCGCAATGCAAGGTAGCGGTTACGCGCCGCCGCAACGGTGCTCCCCGTTGGCCCGGACAACTTGTTGTCCGGGTGCGCTCCGCGCACAGGAAGCGGTTCCCCCGCAGGGCTCGGGTTCGCGGGAGCGAACCGAGTCAACGACCTCAGCCATACCCAAATGAGCATCGAACACCTATGCCCCCGTCGCGTAAGCGACTCCATAAAAATCCGTCATCCTGAGCGAAGCGTAGCGGAGTCGAAGGACCTCTAACTATTCCGCTCGGCAATTTTGGTTTTCTCTCAAATATCTCACCCCAAGCTTCGACTCCCGCTCGCCGCCCAAGGGCGCCTTACCCCTCCCTCAACAACAATTCCGCCAGTTTCTCCGGTACATTCTTCGCCCGCATCAGCGTCTCGCCCACCAGCACCGCGTTCATCCCGCACGCCCGCATGCGACGCACATCCGCTCCCGACTTGATCCCGCTCTCGCTGATCGCCACCACATCATTCGGAATCTCCTCGGAAAGCGCCTCCGTCGTCGCCAGGTCCACCTCAAACGTCTTCAGGTTCCGGTTATTAATCCCAATCATATCCACCCCCAGGTCCAGCGCCCGTTCCATCTCGCGCAAATCATGCACCTCCACCAACACATCCAACTGGCACGATTTCGCCAAATTATAGAGGGAGTTTAGCTGGGAATCGGTCAGGCTCGCCACAATGAGCAGAATTGCGTCCGCCCCCGCCACCACGCTCTCATAGACCTGCAATTCGTGGATGATAAAATCCTTCCGCAACAACGGCAAATCGATCTCGCGGCGGATCTGGTGCAGGTAAGCCAGGTGCCCCTTGAAGTACTTCTCGTCCGTCAGCACGCTCAACGCATGGGCTCCGCCCCGCGCATACTCCCGCGCCTGGGACAGCGGATTGAAATCCGCGACGATATCCCCCGCGGAAGGCGACGCCTTTTTCACCTCCGCAATCACGGCGACTTCATTCCCCCGCTGCAGCGCAGAACGGAATGGGCGAAAGTCATTGCGCAGCAGCGCCTGTTTGCGTAGCTCGGCGGCCAGCGGCTCCAGCCGTTTCCACTCCGCTTCCTTGCTCGCGTTGATTTCTTCTAGCTTGTTCATGATCTCTTTTATGGCACAAAACAAAACCCGGCGTTAGTTCTAAAGCATACCAAGACACGGCAGCTTAAAACGATAGGCTCCCTAGTCTCTGCAGGCAATTGGGCCGCGGTCACCACAGGTCCGCGAGCGCCCCCAGGATATCCCCCTGGGCCCACTTGACCCATCCGCGATTGCGCTGGGCCAGGACAAACTTCGGATCGATCTGGATGGCCAGATCGTAGTCCGCCAGCGCACCCTCCAGGTCGCCCTTCTGCGCGAGGGCGAGTCCCCGGTTGTTGTAGGCATGCTCGTCATCGGGATCGCACTGGAGGGCCGCGTCGTAGTCGGCCAGGGCGGCGGTGAGGTCATGCTTGCGGAACTCCGCCACGCCCCGGTTGTTATAGGCCTGGGCAAAGGTGGGCGCGATCGCCAGCGCACGGTTGGCGTACCGGATCGCCGTGGCGTAATCGCCCTGCGCTTCAGCGAGCGAGGAGAGATTGCTGTCGGCCTCCGCATTCTCGGCGTCCTGCTTGAGCGCTTCCAGGTAATCGGCCTTCGCTCCCGCATAGTCATGGCGGGCCTGCTTGATCACGCCCCGGTCGTTGAAGGCGCTGGTCGATTTTGGATCGATCAGGATGGCCAGGGTATAGTCGGTGAAGGCGGCGTCGAGGTTCCCTTCGAGGCGCTCGATGTTGCCCCGGTTATTGTAGGCATCCGCATTGCGGGGATCGAGCTTGAGCGCACGGTTGTAATCGGCCAGCGCGGCCCGGTCGTCGCCCTTGTGATACCAGACGAGTCCCCGGTCGTTGTAGGAAGCACTCTTCGGGCTCAGATCGATGGCGCGATTATAGTCGGCCAGCGCACCTTCCCAGTCGTTCTTGTTCGCCTTGAGTTCAGCGCGGTTCAGATAGGCGTTGGTATACTTTGGATCGATCCGGATCGCCTCGGTGTAATCGGCAATCGCCCCGGCGGTATCGCCGCTATCATCCTTTGCAATCGCGCGGTTGTAGTAGGCCTGGTCATCATCGGGATCAAGCTTGATCGCGTGGTTGTAGTCGGCCACCGCCTTGGCGATGTCGCCCTGTTCCCGCTCCGCGATGCCACGGTCGTTATAGGGTTGGGCCAGATCGGGATTAAGCTTGATCGCCTGATTGTAGTCCGCCATGGCCGCTGCCATCTCACCCTTGCGATAATGGCTCCAGCCGCGGTTGTTGTAGGGATAGGGATCGGTTGGATCGAGCTTGATGGCCTGGGTGTCGTCGGCAATCGCGCCCGCGATGTCGTCGTTCTCATCCTTCGCCATCGCGCGGTTCACGAAGGCGTCCTCGTAGCGGGGGTTGAGCTTGATCGCTTCATCGTAGTCGGCGATGGCCTCAACCAGCGTTCCCTTGTCGTACTTCGCCAGGCCGCGATTGTAGTAGGCCTTGGCGAGCTTCGGGTTCAACAGGATCGCCTGGTCGTAATCGGCGATGGCGCCATCGAGATCGCCCTTCGTGTATTTCTCCGAACCCGACTTGTTCCAAGCCAGCGCGTCTGAACGAGGTTTGGATGAATCAGCCGGAGTCGGAAGCGCGTTCACGCACGGCGAAAAAGCCAGGGCCAGGGCCACCGCGCGGGCTGCGACTCGACGAAGAAGCATGCCCTAGAATTAGCGTGTTTTGTGCCAGAGACAAGCTCACGCCTCATGACGATTTGGCAAGCAACCGACCCGGATATTCACTTCCACAAGCTCACCGGGATTTCCTACAACCGGAGTGTTCGGGGATCACGAGCTCCGTGCCAGATGCGCAAGACTTCGATGACTTGTCTCGATTCATCCACGTCATAATAAATTCGGTAGGAGTAGCGCAGGACTTTTCTTACTCCGGGACGATCTTTAACCGCTTGCCCGATAAAGGGATTATGCCCGGTTTCCATGGCGCGATTGAGTAGTTCGTGTCCGATTCGAGAGGCTAGCTCAGAACCTGCCCGCACCGTGAGATAATCGACGATTTCTTTCAGGTCGGAGATAAAAAAATCGCTCAGGACGACTCGGTAATCCATTGCGAGAGCAATTGACGAGCTTCTTCAACACTATGCATTTTGCCGGTCTTAATTGATGCGCGGGCTGCGTCGATTGCGGCTAGTGCTTCCGGCGTTTCAACAATTTCGGCCAGCTCTAATTCTTCCAGCCTCTGCCAAACCTTTTCCCGCTCGGAACGCTCCAGCTTGGGCAATTCGTCTAGAATTTCGGAAGTGCTCATGGCCTCAAACCTAAATCAGAAGTAACGGGATTCAATCCTTGAAATGAATCGCCTCCGCCAGGGGCCGGGCAAACGTCTCGAGCTTGGCGGGGAGATCGGCATCCTTGCCCCACTCGGCGATGCGGTTGACCAGCACACTGCCGACGACCGCGCCATCCGCCTGAGAGGCCACGGTACGGGCCTGTTCCGGCGTGGAAATGCCAAAGCCGATGCAGATGGGCAGCGCAGTCTGTTTGCGGATAAGCGCAACCCGCTCCGCTGCGCCCGTGGAAACCTGCGCCTGCATGCCGGTAACGCCCTCCCGGGAGACATAGTAGACGAAACCGCTGGCCTGCTGGACGATCTTCGCGATGCGCTCAGCCGGACTGGTGGGCGCGACGAGGCTGATGCGGCTGAGATAGCCATCGCCCAGTTTTCCGCCGACGCCGTTCTTTCCCAGCGATTCCTCCGGCGGCAGATCAAGAATGAGCAAACCATCCGCACCCGCTTCCTGGACATCGTGGCAGAATTTATCAATGCCATAAGCGTAGATGAGGTTGAAATAGGTATAGAGAACGAGAGGGATTTGCGACTTGGTCCGGATTGTCCGCAGAATGTCCAGGACATGCGCGGGCGTCGTTCCAGCTTCCAGCGCACGCTGGGCGGAGAGTTGGTTAACCACGCCATCGGCCAGGGGATCGGAAAAGGGGACGCCCAGTTCCACGACATCCGCTCCGGCGCGTTCCAGGGCCCAGACGAGTTCCGGGGTGATGGCTGGGGAGGGATCGCCCGCCGTGATGTAGGCGACGAAAGCCTTTTGGCTTTTTTCTTTGAGT
>CAIPBM010000137.1 GCA_903863295.1 uncultured Verrucomicrobiota bacterium
CGTTTTGAGTTCGGCGGCGGCGCGCTGGATTAAAATGTTTATCTCGGTGCTCACGCTGTTTCTGATTCTGCGTCGTTTGGGCCTGAAAGTCAAAATGTTCCCGCGCCGCTCCCGCGACGAGAAAAAGGCCGGGCTGTGAAGCCAAACCGCCTGCTGACAAAAGCAAACAGGCGAGCCTTTCGGCTCGCCTGTTTCGGTGGGAAATGGAACTCAAACGGTCTTTCCAAGGCGATTCACAGCGGCTTGATCTGCGCCCATGATACCGCACGGAATGCCATTGACCTGCAAGGTCTGCGCGGCCAGCCAAAGGATGCGTCCCCAAGCGATAAAATTCACAAAGGGGATGATTGCCAGCACCGTCCAAACCCAAGGATTTTTTCGCAGCAAGCGTGAAAGTTTCCAATTGAAGCGAAACCAACAACCAAGGGCAACCAAGTCAATGATGTGTTCGACGGGTTCAAACGAGTCTGGCATCGGAATGAAACAATACACAAGCCAAGCCGCGCCAAGGATTAGGAATTTCCTTTGGATGTCAGCCATCTGCGTCAATTCCCCGGCAGAGTAATCCCCGGCATAATAATTTTGCAGGTCAGGGGCGGGTTGCCCCAAGCCAAAAACCAGGAAGGCAAGTCGGTTGGCAAGGGAGACAACCGGACGTTGACAGGGCATTTTACGTTGCTGCGGCCGAGACGGCCGCACTCCGGAAGCAGGTTCATTTTGACGCCCGCAGCAAGGAGACGGGCTGCGGGTCACAGATCCGCGCGCCGGGGCACTTCGGTCCCAGTGAATGGCAAATCTTGCACTGGCAAGGGTTGGGCGCATCGCCTGGCGTTGCGCTGGGTGGCGGAACCGCGCCCAGCGCCGGCCCCATCGGCTGCCGAGGCTAGTGGTTGGCCATATGCTCCAACTGGACGGCGATTTCAGTGTCCAGTTGGTTGGCCAGAACCGGGCTGCCAACGTTGTCGGCAGTGCGAACTTGGACGATGACAGCGGTGACCACCGGGGAGGTGGACTTGGATTCCACCCGGATCCAGACGTTGCAGTTATTAACAAGGGCCTTGAGGCAGCGAACTTCATTGGTGGTGTCGTGCGGGATGTATTCGGACACCAGCGCGCCGTCGCGATTCACCACCATGGTTGCGGCCGTGTAGACCTGGTCCACGGAGCGGGGGAAATGCTCTTCAAACTGGTCCCGCCCAAACCAGATGGCCGGGGTGTGGGAATCATCCAGGGTGGAGACACAGCCCGCCGTGGCCAGGAGGAGGCCGGCGGCGAGGGTTAATATGATCGGGTTTAGGACGGGGCTGATTCCCGTGCGGTGATGAGCTGAGGGTTGGTTCATAAATTATTTAGCCGGGTTGCCGGGTTGTGCGGGGACCGCCGGGGCCGCGGCAATCCGGGCCTGAAGAAATTCCTGTACGCGCGGGTCCGGGTGGCGCTGGATCTCAGCGGGCGTGCCGAGGGCGATAATGCGACCATCCTCCAACAAGCCAATGCGGGTGGCGATGCCAAAGGCCAGGTCGCGATCGTGCGAGACCACCACGGTGGTGCAATGGGTGCGCTGGTTCAGTTGCAGGATATCCCCGGCGATGGCCACAGCGGAGACGGGGTCCAACTCGCTGGTGGGCTCGTCATACAGGATCAATTGTGGTTCGATGGCCAGGGCGCGGGCGATGGCCACCCGCTTGCCCATCCCGCCCGAGAGTTCCCCGGGCATCCGATCCTCCGTGCCCGGCAAGCCCACCCGGGCGAGGGCCTGGGCCACGATGGTTTGGATTTCCGCCGGGGTTTTCAGGCGGTGCTCGGAGAGATAGAAGCCCACGTTTTCGCCGACCGTCAGGGAGGTCAGCAACGCGCCCGACTGGAACACCATCGCCAGGTGATAACGCGTGGTAATCTCGGGTGATTGCACCTTTTGACCATCAATCAAGATCTCCCCCGCATCCGGCTCCTCCAAACCGGCGAGCTGCCGGAGCAACACCGATTTGCCGCAG
>CAIPBM010000138.1 GCA_903863295.1 uncultured Verrucomicrobiota bacterium
AGGGCGTTGACGGCCTCCGCCATGGCGGTTGCTTCCTCGCGCTCAATCCAGGTGCCGTTCGCCAGCTTGACGTAGGGATCGTCAGTCTGGTGCAAGCGGGCCCAGTCGGCCTCGGTCATGGAAAGCGTTTCATCTTCCCAAGCAGCCTGGACGCTGAACCAGTCAATGCCAGTCGATTGAATCTTGAGCTTGGGGAAACGGCGACGCTTGCCGCTGATCAAATGCTGGAAGCGGCGGTTCGCGTAATATTGCCAGACGGCGGAGCGATCCTGCCAATGATGTAACAGGGCCGGAATGCGGACGGCCTGAAGAATGAGCCACCAGCCGGAGTTGTCGGGCCGACCGCAAAGCTCGCCACGTTCCGCCTCGAAACCACGCAACCAGGCGAGGGCGGTAGCCGTGTCTTCATCGGCGGGAACATCATCCCAGATTTCGACGTCGTGAGCGGAGGAATGAGTTGTACCGGCAAATGAGGTCGCCGTTTCGTGCACGACCATCTCGGGTGGAGGAAGATGGATATAAGTGTCCTGGTCGCCACCGGCAAGATCGGCATGCCGCGCCTGGGTCTTGGTCCAGCCATCATCCGACCACTCCCACTTCAAGTTGCCTTCCCGCGCGGCTGCCATGAGGCGGATTTGCAGCGCATCATCTTCATCGAGATGAAAGTAAAATTTGATCTGGGAAGGAACCTGGCGCAAGTGAACCTTCACTTGTTGCTGGAGATGCGGGTACCGGCGCAACAGCGGAGGGAGAAGTTGTCCCGCGGCGGCGACATCCACGCGGCTGACGCCACGCTTGAGCGCGAGGGCCATGAGCGAGCGGGGCGGCCGTTCCGTCAGACGATAGAAGCAATGCTTCACGCAGACGAGTTCCAGCTCAGGCCGCGCGTGGTCGGACTTGGGGGCGAGAAAAACGCGGGCATTGGAAAGGGGCTCGCGCAAACCGGCGGCGGTGACGACTTCAAAATCGAGGTCCAGCCCGGCATTGCTGCGACCGTTACCCGATTCCGAGCCGGGATGAAGCTGCGGCACGATGCGGGCGCTGAGCGGGCTGAACTCGACGGGCGCGCCTTCCTCCCAGTGACAACGTCCACCGGAGCCCCACTGCGTGAGCCAGGTGAGCAGGCTGCGATTATCGCTCAGGAAAGGGCTGGTCGAACGGGTCTTGTCCGTGAGCAGAAGCGGAAGAAAATCGCTGATCCAGCGCAGGAGCGACTGGTCTTCCGCCGTGAAAAGTTCCGGGCGATTGGCCGCCTCGTTGCAAAGCCCACGCACCTGGAAGAAATTACGGGAACCTTCCTTGAGCTTGGGAGAATTCACGCGCAGGTCGATCTGGACGCGGGATTCGAGCGGATCGTAACCCGACTCAATTTTCCAGACGATGCGGAGTTCCCGGCGCGGATTGGCCATGGTTTCGTCGGGGCCTTCGGTCAGCCATTCGACGAGTTCATGACGGAAAGACTCGGCCTCCTCGGCGCGCTCCTCCTGCTCGAAATCGGGACGATCAAGGTAGGGCTGAAGGGAAGAGGGAATCTTGCCGTTATTGCGGCGGGAAATCTCGCGGGCCAGACGCCAGGCCAGCTTCTCCGTGTTCGGCTCCCGGCAGATGGTGGCGCCGATATTCGAATCAAAAAAGTCGGGCAGATCGATCTGCGTTTCCTTCAGCAGTGTGCTGAGTTGCGCGAGGCGATCCCATTCGCTGCGGGCCTGGAAGAGGCGGGTGAGAGTCTGGCTTTCATTGCCGGGACGAGCAAGAGAATGAGAAACGGAACGTGGCGGCATGGTCAATCGATCATTATGCCGCCTTCAATGAGTAGAGCAATAACCAAAGTCTTGATCGGATTCAATGGCTGCTACTTGGATGAAGCGATCCGCGATATTTCCTTTTCCGGCCAGCGGCGAGCGGCCACGTCCCCGACAAAAACGAGCAGCGCGGCGAGAAGCAGCCAGGGCCAAAGTTCGCGCTCCACGTCAGCCTGACGCGAATCGCCCTTGAGAATGTCCTCTGGAGCGGGATTGAATTTTCCGCCCGTGCCGGTGGCCAATGCGCGCAGCTTTGCTTCATCCGGCGGCTTCAGGGAAAATTCGTCCGGGTAACCGACCGTGCCGCTGACGTACTGCTGCTCAACCATCTCGCCATTGCGCTTCAATAAAATCTGGGCGTGGTAGGAACCCTTTTGCGAGGCGGGCCAGAAGGTTTCGAGTTGGCCCGGGACAAAAAGATTGAGCGAATATTTTTTCTGCGTGCCGTCGGGCGCGACGACCACGGCTTCTCCCTGGAGGTCGGATACGAAATCGCCCGCTTCGTTGACGGCATCCACCTTGAGACGAAAGCCGTTGTTTTCTCGGGCAATCGTGGCCGGGAAATTCTTGAGTGCCGCTGGTCGCCGCAGCTTCCGCGTCAACTGCACCCAGAATTTGCCGAACCCTTCCCAGCGCAACCATTCAACGGCCCAGCGATTCCGCGCATCGGAAGTGAAGGCCGCCGTCTGGCCGAGGCCGTAACGCCAGGTGGCCAGGAGCGGATCGCCCCTCTCCGAATCGAGCCACAACTCCGCCGTCGGCTTCGCCTTCACCAGCACCTGGCCCAAGAGGAAGGGCGCGGTATCGAGCGGCACCCCGGCAAGGAAATCGGCCGGGCGGACCACCTTGACTTGAAAGGGCGTTTCCTGCAGCGATGACTTCGAGGCTGACATGGTTTCGCGTGCAAAAATCTGCGGGATGTTCTGCGGATTATCGGTGAAGTAGAAGCGCCCATTGCCCCACTCCGCCATTTGCGTGAGAAGATTTTGGTCCGCATCACTACCGACACCGACCGTGCTGACCGTGATCTGGTCGCTCGCCATTTTAGTGGTGAGCTCGTAGAACGGCCCGGGCACGGAGACGCCATCGGTCATGAGGATGACATGCTTGATCTTGGCCGGGCAGGAACTGAGCGCCTCATAGGCCATTTCCATGCCCGGCGCGATGTTGGTACCGCCGCCCGCCTGGATCGTCGCGATCTTGTCCTCCACCGAGGCCTTGTCCGCGGCGCTTTGCATCGGCACGACCCAGAAGGCTTCAGAATCAAAAGCGACCACGCCGACGTAATCCTGGGGCGAGAGCAGATCAACGGCTTCCTTCGCCGCTTCCTTGGACATCTCCATCTTGGGCCCGGTCATGCTGCCGCTGCGATCGATGACCAGCACCATGCCGAGCGAGGGATTTTCTTTCTCCTTCTGGAAATCGCACCTCACGGGAAGAATGTCTTCAATCGGCGTGCGGAAATAACCGCCGAGGCCAAAGGCCTGATCGCCGCCGAGCATGATGAAACCGCCGCCGAAATCGCGCACATAGCTGGAAAGCAGCTTCATCTGTTCCGGCGAGAGATCGGTCGCGGGCACGTTGTCGATCATGACGAGGTCGTAGCTTTGCAGATCGGCGAAATCATTCGGCGCACCCGAGGCGGGCCGGACATCCAGCACCACGTCCTCCTGCTCAAGAGCTTGGACGAGATAGCGCGAGAGCTCCGGCTTGTCGCTGAGCAGAAGCATGCGCGATTTGCCTTTCGACTGGACAACGGTGGAGGCCTGGTTGTTGTCGCTCACCGTGTCCTGCGGCGCGCTGACCTGCGCGGTGAATTCGACCAGCCGCGTGTCGCTGACACTCTGGGTCGTCTCGAAGGTGTTCACCCCTTTCTTGAGCTGGACTTGCTGCGTGCCCGCCTTGACCGCGTTGCGAAAGAGATCGAACTGCGCGGTCTGGTCGCGATTGCTGACGATTTCCGTGGTGACGCGAAAGGGTTCGTTTTCGGCCACGATGCGGGGAGCCGAGACGGAGCGGACGAGCACCTCAGGATTGTCCGGCGGCGAGACCAGAACGGTGTAGACGCGGATCTGGCGCGCACGGAGATGATCGATTTGTCGGGCGAGATCGCCTTCAGTATCGACTCCGTCGGTGAAGAGGACCACGGTCTTGTTGTAGCCGAGAGGGAAAGTCGCGTCGGCAAAACCGAGCGCCTGGGCCATATCCGTGTGGGTGTCATCGAGCGTGGTCGGATTGAGTTGCTTGAGTGCATCGTCGTTGGGAAGAATCGCGGCCTGACCCGCGAAAGCGCCGAGGCTCTGGGACGAAATCGTTTCGGCCTTATTCGCCTGGGCCATGAATTTCGTCGCGGCGGAAATGCCTTCCTTGCCAACGCTGCGACTGACATCGACAAGCCAGAGGACGTGCTGGCGATCACTCGGCTGGAGCCAGCGGGGATCCGTCAGAGCGAGGACCACCAGGATGATTCCGATGGTACGGAGAACGAAGCTGAGGCGTCTCCGCTGCGGCGTGAAGAGCGCGACCGATTCGCGGGCCCGGAGCCAGACCAAGAAAAGCGCCGCGAGGGCGAGCAGCATCCAGGGATAGGAAAATTCGAGGGGGAATTTCATATCGTCCCTCCCTGACGATATTCGGTTAAGATTCCGTCATCCTGAGCTTGTCGAAGGATCAGCTCTCCCTGCGTTACAAAAATCATCCGACTACTGCCAAATCGAATGGGGGCTGATCCTTCGACAAGCTCAGGATGACGGATTTTAAATAGAGGGCCTTCGCCCTCGTTCCCAAGTTGTACTTGGGATCGCTTTTGTCGGCGAAGCTGTGCTTCATTCCTGCGGCTAAAGCAACGAAGTTGCGGGGACAGTGACGTTCCCAAGTATAACTTGGGAACGAGAGACAAGCGACGGTCATAGACCGCCGCTACAAGAGGAAAGAGAAAGCTCATTCCGTGATCCTCCGCGTATAAAGCGACCACTCGATGAGCAGGAGCAACAAGGCATCGAGCGCAAACCACCACCAAAACGGAATGGCATTCCACCAATGACCCGGGGCGGGCTTGACCACCTCGGCGGAGGAGGCGCTGGCGATCTGCTTCAATTGCGTGGCGACCGGGCCGGGAACGTTGTTGGCCTCGGCGACCGCATCGGGACGAAGTGCCTGGATGAGATTGGCGCAGAGAATCGGGAAAGCCGTGCGGAAAACAAAATCGGATTGATCAAGATCAAAGGCGACAACGACCCAGCGCGGATCCGATTCCCAATGGCCAAAAATGAGCGGCTTGCCGAAGGAATCGACGTAGACGTGCGCACCGGGGGCGGGCTTGAATTCGGTGGCGTCATGGAGTTGCACGTCGCTGACATCGGCGAAGCGCATGAGCGCCGCATCCTTATCGACCTCGCTGACCAGCGGCTTGTCGATTGGCCCGACCCGTTCACCCCAGAATCCGCTCTGCGGCGGATTGATCAGGACTATGGCCTTGCCGTGCCAATCTGCGGGCGGAACCGTTCCGTTAAAGATGGTGAGATCGGCCGCATCGCCTGCCGCCGGGGCGGGCCAGACGCGTTGGGTCTTCACCAGCGTCTGGCTGCCGAGGGCGATTTCCAAAAACGGATTGGGCGGAGAAACGAGGGTGACATTAATCCCGCGAACCGGATCGAGATGCGCCGAGGCCTGCTGATCCAGAGCAAAGCTGTCCTCACCCTGCGGTTTCCAGGTCGCTTCAAAGGAAACGGCATCCATGCTTTGGGCACGCCAAAATTTTTGCCACGTCTGGCCCGGCGGAATCGTGACTTGCAAGACGTCCATGAGTTGGCCGTTTTGCTGAATCGTCAATTCACCGTTGACGGGCGTCGTGGTGTTCTGCTCCAGCTTGATCGCGAGTTGATATTCGCCCGCCCCGGCTGGCAGAGGCCGTGCGGCAAAAAGAGTAATGCCCGAGTTGGCAACGGCAGTGCCGACCAGATCGAGTTTCACCTTATCCAGGGAATCCTTGTCCGGCGCGACCGTCCAAACCGTGTCGCTGATCAACTCAATGGAAGCGCCGGGATGACTGAGAACGAGATTCTGCGCCAGTCGCAAGGCGGGGCGGATATCAGTGACGGTCGAACCGATTTTGGCGGCCCGGATCACCTCGCGCAAATCGCCCTTTCGTCCCGTCCAGGGCGATAAAACCTGCGGTGGATCGCCCGCCAGAATGACGGCGGCCTGATCGCCGAAACTCATCGCATCGACTCGATGTAGCGCCGTCTCAACGGCATCCTGCCACCGCGTCCCGTTTCCCGATTTCGCGGCCATGGTAACGGAGGGATCGAGCACGAGAATCACCGAAGTCGCCACGGTGGATTGCCCCGGCAAGATGGGCCGCGCCAGCGCGAAGATGATCAACGCGAGCAACAGAAGCTGGAGCAGAAGCGAAACGAACCGCCGCAACTTGCGCCAGAGCGGGAGATTGTGGACTTTCGGCGCGAGGTTTTCCCAGAAGAGAAGCGTGGTCACCGGCTTGACGCGCAGCCGCTGGCGGATCAGATAAAAGAGAACGATCGGCAGGGCGAGGCCAAGCAAAGACCAGGCGATGGGCCAAAGGAAATTCATCGGACAAAACCACCTTGTTGCAACGATTTCAGGAGCAAATCCATGATCGGCAACTTCGTGTTGATCTGGAGCAGCGGCACCTGATAGCGGCGGCAGTAGGTGCGGATCGACTCCTGATACTGGCGGAAATTGTCGTCGAATTCCTTCGCCGAGGCGCGATCAAGGATGATCTTGCGGCGATGACCGTACTCCGTATCAACCAGTTCGTACTCGCCCGCCGCACCGGCCGATTGCTCCGTCTCGTCCATGACCTGGATCACCGCGAGTTCATGGCGTCCATAACGAATCCGGTCCATCGCCCGCAACGCATCGCCACGCTCAAAACCCCAGAGATCGCTGACCATCACGACGAGTCCACGTCGCGGCTTCATCATCTGCCACTTGCGCGTCGCCGTTTCCAGGTGGGCGCCCGCTCCGGTGACCGGCATGGCCGCCAGGTAGCGGAGCAAGGGCAGAAAACGATCCCGGCCGCGTGAGGGAAACCACCACTGCGCAGGCTCGCTGCCGAGCGGAACAACGGAAACGCGGTCGAGATTGCTGAGGCCGAGGTAGCCGAGTCCGGCCACGATTTTTCGCGCGTAATCGAACTTCAGCGGATCGCCAAAATCCATGGAGGCGGTGCCATCCAGCAGGAAATGAATGTAGAGGTCTTCCTCCTCGACAAAGAGCTTGAGCACGAGTTGACGCCAGCGGGCGAACGCGTTCCAGTCGATGTAACGAAAATCGTCGCCTTCGGTGAAAGGCCGGTATTCCGCGAACTCAACACTGGAGCCGCGTGCACTGCTGCGACGCTCCGCCTTCATGCGCCCGCGTACGAGTTGGCGCGCGGCGAGGCTCAGCGCTTCAAGGCGCTGGAGGAACTCGCGGTCAAAGAGCGCATCGACGGCGATTTCGGGCATAAGCGAGCCTGAAGTCCCGTCTACTTTTCCCAGCGCTGACGCAGTTCCTTGAACGAATTGGCCAGGAGTTGCTCGATGGTGATGCCGTCGGCCTGCGCCTCGAAACTGAGCATGACGCGATGCCGCAGAACGGCTTCCGCAAAAGCGAAGATATCTTCGGTGGCGACATGGAAGCGACCTTCCCGTACCGCGCGAATCTTGGCCGCGAGGATGAGCGCCTGGCCCGCACGTGGACTCGCGCCGTAGCGGACATACTTCTTCACCTCTGCGCTGGCCAACTCGGTTTCGGGATGCGTGGCCATGATGACTTCAACCACGCGCTGGCGCACAGACGGCGCGATGGGAACGCCGCGCGCAAAGTCGCCCATGAACACGAGATCGTCACCCGCGAAAACCGGCTGAAGCACAGGGCTGGAACGCTCCGTCGTGCGGTCGAGAATCGATTCAAACTGTGCGGACGTGGGATAGGGCACGCGGAGCTTGAAGAAGAAGCGGTCGAGTTGCGCCTCGGGCAGCGGATAGGTGCCCTCCATCTCCAGCGGATTTTGCGTTGCCAGGACAAAGAAAGGCTCAGCCAAAACGCGCGTCTGCCCCGCGACGGTCACGGTCCGTTCCTGCATGGCCTCGAGCAGCGCCGACTGGGTCTTTGGCGTGGCGCGGTTGATTTCATCGCCGAGAAGCATGTTGCAAAAGATCGGCCCTTGGGAGAATTCGAAGCGGGGGTGGCCCTTGCCGTCATCGATTAGGACGTTGGTCCCGATCAAATCCGCCGGCATCAAATCAGGCGTAAACTGAATACGCTGGAAGTTAAGCGAGAGCGCACTGGCGATGGAGCGCACGAGCATGGTCTTGCCCAGGCCGGGCACGCCTTCGAGCAGGACATGACCGCCCGCGATCATCGCGGTGATGACGTGCTCGACGATGTCGTCCTGCCCGACGATGAATTTCTGCACCTCGGCCTTGAGCAGGTCAAAGCGGGCACGGAAGTGGACGGCGCTTTGTTCGATTTCCTCAATCGATGGGCCGTGTTCGTGGAGTGGAGTGGCAGCCTCAACGGGCGCAGGGGTTGTGCTCATACAATCATGTTTGGGAAAATCTTGCTTTAAAAATGAGTCATCCCCCAGGTCACTGATTTCCCTGCGGGCGGATGTCCTCAAAGTAGCGCTTGATCATCTGCCGGTCGGCCACGGGCAGGTTTTCGTCCTGGGTTGCCTCCTCGGACAACTTCTCGTAGGCGGCGAATTGAGCGGAATTGACGTTGCTGGCGGTCTGCTCGAAATGGGGATCCTTCGTGCTTTCGGTCTGGGTCTCGCTCGCCCCCTGCCCGGCCGTCCCGGTGATCTTCATCTCCTGGTGATTGGCGTCGAGCTGCGTGGCCGCGCCGTAGCGATTCGGGTCAACCGTCGATCCCGCACCCTTCGACGGCTGCATCGACTTGGCGAGACTCAACTGCGGCATGCCCATCTTGATTCCGCTGCCATTGCACATGCCGTTTTTGCACTGGCCCATTTGCGCCAGTTGGAGACTGAGATTGTGACATTGGGATTGTTTTTGCGACTGCTGGGCCAGGCTATCCTTCAATCCGGAAAGTCCCTTCGACATGCTGGAACTATCCTTGTTCGAGACTGCATTCTGCATCTGGCTGAGCGAGGAGGAAGCCTGCGGATCGCTGGAGGCTTTCTGGGCGGCCTCGCCCAGGCGATCAGAGGCCGTCTGGGCATTGGCGCCTTCCGGCATCTTGGCCGCGCCTGATTCGTATTTTTGCTGGGCCTGCGCGGCCTGCTCCTTGGCTGCGGCAAAATCCTTGCGTTGCAACGCCGCCGCGAGACCGCTCATGCCATCGAGATCCTTAACCGCGTCCGCCAGCGACTGGGCCATAGGCTCAAGGGAGGAGGCCTCCAGCTTGTCCTTCGCCGCTTGGAGCCTGGCCTGGATATCGTTCATCTTGAGCAGCACCTGTTTCTCGGTCATCTGCCCGGAAGCCATCTGGTCGCGCATCGGCTTGATCTGCTTGAGCAATTCGGCCAGTTCGGGTGAGGGCGCGACTTTTTGCGCCTCGTCCCAATCCTGGAAAACCTGTTCCAGCGGCTTGAGTTGCTCCGCGTTGGCGGGCGCGTTTTCCTGCTGCATCGCAACCTGCGCCTGCCACTGCTTCTTGACCCAGTCCATCTGGACTTTCCAGAGCACGGCCATCAGCAGAAACGTGGTCACCAGTGGTAGCCAAAGCAGACGGGGCCAGTGGATCGGCCAGATTTGCTTCCAATCAAGCTTGGACAAAAGTTGCAGCGCTTCGGTGCGCTGCCGCTCACGCCAGGGATCGCGCGGGGCACTTTCCCAATCGCCAGCGGAGAGAATCACATCGGGCAGCTTGGCATGGGCATCCATCCGGACGAGAAGTCGATGGCGATCCACCCGTGCTTCCAGGATTCCCAAGCCAACGGCCACCCCGGCAAAAACCACCGTCAAGGCGAGAGGAAACAGCCAAGTCCCCGAAACCAGAATCAAGGCCACCAGCAGCAAAACCAACAGCGCTGCAGCCACCGCCCAGGCGAGTCGGCTGCTGGTCCGGGCAAGCCGTTCAAGGCGATATCTCCATGCCGCCATCCGGATCTGCTTCCGGAAGGCTAGCGTGGTTCCATCCGCCAACGTGCGGGCATCCTGCATGGCCTTGACGTTAAGCACGATTTTAGAGTGTGGCGAGCGGAATGCGTGTTTGCAATCGGTCAAAGGAACATGGAACAGGTCGCGATTTTACGCCCCTTTAAAATGTAAGGATGGTGATAATTTTCAATGCAAATATCGTCTGCCAACGTTTACAAACTAGGAGAGATGGGTAAAGCTTTCTGATCCCCATAATGTCCGATTTTTCCTTATGATCCATTCCGAGTCCATGTACCGCAGCATTTTTGAGAATGCCATTGAAGGCATTTTTCAAACCTCGCCCAGCGGTCAGTACATCAACGTCAATCCGGCCTTGGCGAAGATGTATGGCTATGACTCGACAGACGATTTGGTGGAAGGCCTGACCGCCATCGACAACCAGCTTTACGTCGATTCGCATCGCCGGGCCGAATTCATTGAGCTGATGCGCCAGAACGGTGTGGTCCGTAGTTTCGAGTCGGAAATCTATCGCAAGGATGGCTCCCGGATGTGGATTTCTGAAAACGCCCGCGCCGTGCGTAATGAGATGGGTGAAGTTAGTTACTACGAGGGCATGGTGGAGGATATCACGGAACGGAAACGGCTGGAGGAGGAGTTGCAGGCTTCGCGGGATAACGTCTCGGCGGTCATCAATAATATCGAGGACTCCATCTGGTCGGTCGATCCGCAATACCGTCTTATCGCGTTCAATTCGACTTTCTGGCGGAGAACCAAGGACATCTACGGAGTCGACGTCAAACCCGGTGACAACATCCTTGATCTGATGCCTCCCGAATGGCGGCAGGAAGATGCCGATTTCTATGACCGGGCGCTTTCCGGGGAGCGGTTCATCGTGGAACGCCGTTACGAGTTTTCCACGGTCGAGAAATTCTACGAGATCACCTATAACCCGATCCAGAGTGACGAAGGCATCACCGGCGTCGCGGTGTTCAGCAAGGACATTACCGAGCGGCACCGGGCCCACCGCGACTTGCAGCGGGCCATGGTCGCCGCTGAAGCGGCCAACCGGATGAAAAGCGAGTTCCTGGCCAATATGAGCCATGAAATCCGCACCCCGATGAACGGTGTCATCGGCATGACCGATCTTCTACTCGCCACCGACCTGACGCATGAGCAGCGGGAATTCGCGCGCACGGTCCGCATCAGCGGCGAGTCACTGCTCATCGTCATCAACGACATTCTCGACTTCTCCAAGATTGAAGCCGGAAAGCTCAATCTCGAGATCATCGACTTCGATTTGCGCGAGGTCGTCGACACGACGATGGATTTGCTGGCCGCCCAGGCCCACAGCAAGGGACTGGAACTGGCCGCGTTTATCCGTCCCGAGGTCCCGCTTCATCTCCAAGGCGATCCCGGTCGCCTACGGCAGATCATCAACAACCTGGTCGGTAACGCAGTCAAGTTCACCTCCCAGGGGGAAGTCGTGGTCACCGTCTCCCGCATCAGCGAGACGGCGACCAAAGTCGTTATTGGCTTCGAGGTGCGGGACACCGGCATCGGTATCGACGAAAAAGCGCAGGCCCGGCTCTTCGAGGCATTCAGCCAGGCCGATGGCTCGACGACCCGCAAATATGGCGGCACGGGACTGGGTCTCGCCATCTCGAAAAAGCTGGTTGGCCTGATGCATGGCCAAATCCGGGTTCGAAGCACGCCGGGGCATGGATCAACTTTCTCATTCACGGCTGAATTCAACCTGCAACCGGTCGGTGCCACCCCCGTGATTAAACACGACCTGGCAGGACTTCACGTTCTCATCGTGGATGACAACGCCACCAACCGGGAGATCCTTGAGCATCACGCCCGCGCCTGGAAAATGCGGGCCGATTCCGCCACGAATGGTCGCCAGGCCCTGGAAATGTTGCGGAGCGCGGCAATGGGCGATCCCTACGAATTGGCGATTCTTGACATGCAAATGCCGGAGATGGACGGCCTGATGCTCGCGCAGGCCATCAAAAGCGATCCCACCATCCAGGCGACGCATCTTGTCATGCTCACCTCCCTGGGCAATCAACTTGAAGCCGTGGAATTGAAGCTGGCGGGAATCGAGGCCTGCGTGCTCAAGCCGGTGAAGCAATCACGATTGAGTACCCTTCTGGGCGAAGTGATGGCGGGACATCAAAGTCTCAAGCCGACCAACTCACCGGGAAAAACCGGGAGCTTGCGAACGACTTCTGCTCCCGCATCAACCGTCCCTCGCTCCAGTGCCCGCATTCTTTTGGCGGAAGATAATGTCATCAACCAGAAGGTGGCGATGGGGCTGCTGCGCAACATCGGCTACAGCGCGGATATCGCCTCGAACGGCGTTGAGGTACTCGCTGCCCTGGAGCGCACCCCGTATGATCTCATCCTGATGGATTGCCAGATGCCGGAGATGGATGGGTACGAGGCGACCCAGCAGATTCGAGCCCGAGGAAAAAGTCCTACCCCACGCATCATCGCCATGACCGCCAACGCCATGCGCGGTGAAAGCGAAAAATGCCTGGCGGTAGGCATGGACGATTATCTGAGCAAGCCGGTGCGTATTGAGACGCTCCGCGAAATGCTCTCCCGCTGGCTGCCCGGAAAATAATCAGGAAGACATTTCCTAAGACCGTTGACCCAGACAACTCGTTGTCTGGGTCGCCGCAGGCGACAGGAAGCGATCCGGAAATACAACCGCAACTTCCACGCTTTCTGCGCACGTTGCGCACCCAGACAACAAGTTGTCTGGGCCCACGATGAGATGCTTATGAATGAGTGGAAGGATCTTTCCAGTAGACCACCACATGCTCATCACGGTAGACCTCCTTCCATTCCGGCAGGAAATGGAGCAGGCTGTTCAATTGGAGATAGGGGTCCAGGATGGCGGAATCATAATCGGCTTTCTCCAGTTTCTCCTGCCAGCCCGCTGACCCATTGGTCAGGTTCACAAAAGAGAAGACGGTCGCATCCCCGTAAAAATCACCCCGGTCATCAAAGCTGACCCGGAAGTCAGGACGCATGTTCCAGAGCAAAGGCCCGGCATTCCAAGTCGTATTCAGGGGCCGGTGAAAGCGGTCCGGATGTTCCCGCAGGAAAGTGACGAGTTGAGGCGAGACGCTTTTGCCCACTTCAATTTCGCGGCCAATCGGCGCCCGCAGGAATAGCCCGGTAAAAATCAAAGCCGCCACGAAAGCCAGCCATGCGTCGCCACCGGCGAGGCGTTGCCGGGCTTGAAATTCCTCGAGGCGTGAACCCACCGCCAAGGCCAGGTCCGAAAGGAAAGGAAGTCGCGCGCGTATAGAAGCCGGGGCTGGCGTATTCAACAAGGTCTGCAAATCAAGTGCGACTGGCACCGCAGCGACCTCCGCCAGCA
Organism: uncultured Verrucomicrobiota bacterium; assembly: GCA_903863295.1. GTDB lineage: Bacteria > Verrucomicrobiota > Verrucomicrobiia > Methylacidiphilales > UBA1321 > JABDGH01. The sequence goes on from CAIPBM010000138.1 coordinate 13,287, forward strand.
AAAGCACATGGCGCTGGGCCTTGAGTCCTTCATAGAGAAAAAAGAGTACGGGGAGCAGCATTTCCCAGCGCCAGAGCGGTGCCCGCGATGAGGCGCGCGCCACCAACATCACAATAAGTATCGCCATGACCGCAATCGCAGACATCGATGGCTCACCAAAGTTCGGCGGGAGGTATTCATCCCAAAGGGCAAAGCTTTTGTAGGAGGTCGCCAAAAGGAGCACGTGCTTGTGAAGCGCCCATCCCCAAGGATTCAGCGCGGTGGCCAGGGTGCACAGCGCGGTCAGTCCAATCCATGGAATCACCGGGGCGTCCTCCCCATCGACCCGGTGCCGGAATCGATCCAGGAGCCGTCCGCAAATGGAGATTGCCAGGAAGAGTAAAGCGGCCAGCCAGCCCGCATGCAGGTTGGCCCAGGCCGCAAATACGATGGGAAGTATCAGCCAGTCCCGTTTCAGCGGATAGATGCGGCGACGCCAGACTTCGACAACCAATGCCATGAAAAGGTAGGTAAAAAGGACGGGCCGAACCGAGAAATGGATTTGCAGAACCAGGAAAGCGAGGCCTGTCGCCAAAAGGACGACGACCAGCGATAGACCCGACTGCAGCAGCGTGCGATAGAGCCCGAGGACAGTCGTGGCAAAAAGCGCGTAACAAAAAGCGCAAACCAATGCCAATCCGCCCGCGCGATAAAGCTCACCCACCGTTGCTTCAAAAGCCCACTCGAAATCAAACCAGGG
>CAIPBM010000139.1 GCA_903863295.1 uncultured Verrucomicrobiota bacterium
GTGACCTGGCCGAGGCCCACGCCCGTGCCGCAATGCTCAATGCCACGACTCCTGAGCAACTGATCAAGGTGGCGGACGATTTTCCGGGTACCGACACGGCGACGCTCGCCCTGCTGAGCGCGGCGGACAAATCCTTCGACAAGCGGGATTATGCCTCCGCGGCGAAGGATTATCAGCGGATTCTTAGCACTGCGGGCACGGCTCCTCAGCTCAATGACTCGGCCCAGGTAGGATTGGCCTCGGCGCTGGAGTCGGACGGCAAGCTGGATGAGGCGATCAATGCCTATCTGGAGGTGGCCCGGCGTGGTGCAAAGACCCCGTATGCGCCCTATGCCTTTAGCTCCGCGGCGCGTCTCTATGAGCAGAAGGGTGACAAGGACGCTGAGCGCAAGATTCTCACCGAAGCCAGCGCCCTCGATTCCGATTCCGGATTTACCCAGATGGCCAAGGCCAAGCTCAAGGATTTGAATTCGGCAGCGCAGGCTCCGCTTATCCCAGCGACGCCTCCGGCACCCGCTTCTCCTGCTCCCGCGCATTGAGCTGAAGCGCTGTAAAACCAAGGCTCGATGGAGGGCCCAGCTCCTGCTGGGCCTCGAATAAGCCTGGGATGTTGAATCTTATCGGGTCTGATGACTCGCCGCTTGCGGCGTGCAGTCTATAACGGCGGTCTACGACCGTCGCCTTTTCTCCACGCCGCACTTCGCATTGGCGACGGTCATAGACCGCCGCTACAGGCCGAGCAGATTCCATCTGCAACTACCGCGCTGCTTCAACGGGGGCTTGAATGCGGCCCAGCGTGAGCTGGGCCATCCAATTAGATATCGAGATTGCGGACGTTGAGGGCGTTATCCTCAATGTACTGACGGCGTGGCTCGACTTCGTCACCCATGAGACGGGAGAACATTTCCTCGGCCTCGACGGCATCGGAAACTTCCACGCGGAGCAGTCGCCGCTTGAGCGGATCCATCGTCGTGACGAAGAGCTCCTTGGCGTCCATTTCCCCGAGACCCTTGAACCGGGTGATCTGGACGCCGCGCTTGCCGACTTCCTTCACCGCCTCGAGAATCTCCGGAATGGAGAAGAGCGGGCGCTTTTTCTGGTTCTCGCCTTCGCCTTCAAGCAGTTCAAAGAGAGGCTTGTCGGCAGCGCGATATTGATCGATGGAAAGGCCCTTGCGCTCAAGCTTGTTGAGCAATTCCGCCACGGCTTTGCTTTCATGAAGTTCAACGTGGATGCATCGGCGACGGTTCACCGTGCCGGCGCTTTTGGTTGCAGCAGGTTTCTCGCCTGTCGCCTCGCCATCCTCGGCAGGCTCGTCACCGAAGATGCGGAGGTCGGCGTTTTCCTTGGCGAACTCGCTGAGCTCATGATCGGTATGGAAGTAATGGACGGTCTCAAGATTGCCTTCGCGCACCTTGATCAGGTGCCGGGGCAATTCGTGGGTCCTCGCATCGCGCTTGGCGAGGTATTCGCCGAAATCGCCGCCGTGCCGGGCGATGGCGCGGGTAAACTTGTCGAGCGACTCGAGCATCTCAAGGATTTCGACCAGGGAGCTATCGGCCAGCACCTTGTTGTCGGAGAGGTTCTTCAACTGGACGTCATCGCTGCCGAACTTGATCAGCATCTTGTTGAGCTGCGTTTCGCCCTCGACATATTCCTCCCGCTTCTTGCGTTTGATCTGGAAGAGCGGCGGCTGGGCAATGTAGACGAAACCCTTCTGGATCAGTTCCGGCATCTGGCGGTAGAAGAACGTCAAGAGCAGCGTGCGAATGTGCGAGCCATCGACGTCCGCGTCGGTCATGACGATGATCTTGTGATAGCGCAGTTTGTCGATGTTGAAGGCGCCTTCGCCGCCATCACCGATGCCGGTGCCGCAGGCGACGACCAGATTCCGGATTTCGGCATTCTGGAGCACCTTGTCGAGGCGCGCTTTCTCGACGTTGAGAATCTTGCCCTTGATCGGAAGGATGGCCTGGTTATGACGGTTCCGGCCCTGCTTGGCGGAGCCACCGGCGGAGTCACCCTCGACGATGAAGAGTTCAGTGTCCTCGGGATTGCGGCTGGAGCAATCGGCGAGCTTGCCGGGAAGGCCACCACCGGAGAGCGCCGTCTTGCGGACGGCTTCGCGGGCGCGACGGGCGGCCTCATTGGCGCGTGCGGCGTTAAGCGCCTTGTCGATGATCTTCTTGGCGATGCCAGGATTGCCATCGAAAAAGCTCATCAAGCTTTCGTAAGTTGCGGAGGAGACCATGCCTTCGACTTCCGGGGAAAGAAGCTTCACCTTGGTCTGGGACTCAAACTTGGGGTCGGGGTGCAGCAATGAGATAACCGCGACCAGGCCTTCGCGTACGTCATCACCGGAGAGAGCGGGATCCTTCGGCTTGAAGAGATTGTTCGTCTTGCCGTACTGGTTGATCGCGCGGGTCAGCGCGGAACGGAAACCGGCCAGATGCGTGCCGCCATCAGGATTGGTAATGGTGTTGGTGAAGCAGAGGATCTGGTCGGCGATTGAATCGTTGTACTGAAAAACGATGTCGAGCTTGATCGGGCGCGGGGTGCCTTCGACGACGACTGCATTTTCCTTCACCCGGGAGATGCGGACGGGCTTGGGGTGGACGAGGTCCTTGTTCTTGCCGAGCTGTTTGACGAATTCCTCAATGCCATCCTTATAGTAATAGCGCTCGGGTTCCGTCTGTTCGGTGCGTTCGTCGGCGAGGACAATCTCGAGGCCGGGGTTGAGGAAGGCGAGTTCGCGCAGGCGACCCACGATGAGTTCCTTCTTGAACTCGACCGTCTCCTTGAAGATTTCCGCGTCGGGTTTGAAAGTGATCAGCGTACCGGTTGATTTGCTCTTCCCGATGACCTCGAGTTTCTTGGTCGTTTTGCCGCGCTCAAAGCCCATGTGATAGACCTTGCCGTCGCGGGAGACTTCGACTTCGAACCATTCCGAAACGGCGTTGACGCACTTGGCGCCGACGCCGTGCGTGCCGCCGGAGAAAATGTAGCCGCCCTGGCCATATTTGCCGCCGGAGTGGAGCGTGGTGAGGACCATCTCGACGCCGGGAATTTTGTATTGGGGATGGATATCAACCGGGATGCCGCGGCCATCATCGCGAATGGAGATGGAGCCATCGACATGGACGGTGACTTCGATCTTCTTGCCGTAACCGGCCAGATGCTCATCGATGGAATTGTCGAGCACCTCGGAAATGCAATGGTGGAGCGCGCGCTCATCGGTGCCGCCGATGTACATGCCGGGCTTTTTTCGCACCGCTTCAAGCCCCTCAAGCTTGCCTAATTTAGAGGCATCGTAACTGCCTTCACTGACGCTGGAATCGAAGTTAAGAATCTCGTCGCCGCCCTCAGAAGAGCCTGCTTTTTTTGGGTCTGCCATAAGCTGCTGAGTGTACCTGAAATGGTGAGTTATTCACAACAAGTAATGCGCTTATTTTGCAGGTAGTTTTTACGGTTTTTCCGGCGAATTATCTCGACTGATTCCACGCTTCGGTGGAGTAGCGATCACGCTCCAGATCGGCGGCGCGTGCGGCCTCTGAAGAGGTCAGTTGGCCCCGCTTCAAGGTGAGTCCGAGCCGGGCGGAAAAGACGCTGGCAAACTTCTCGCGAACGATGGAGTTGAGCGTGGGATCGGGCAGTAAAATGCTGCCTTGGTGGAGCATGCCTTCCCGCGTGCGACGCTGGGCGGCGCCGCTGAGTTTGCTGCCATCGGCAACGATGTCGAAGCGGACCGGCTTTTGGAAACAGGCTTCGGATTCAGTGGTCGCCGCTTCGGGGGTCAGTTCGCTGGTGATGCCGCTGACGCGCAGAACCGCCTGCACACCGACGTGGATGCTTTGGTAGCTTTCCGGTGCGGAAACTTCCATGAGCGGGTGGTCGCGCGGGACGACGACGGTGTAAGTGATATCATGCGCGTGATCGACCAGGCCACCACCCGTGTAACGGCGTACGAAGGGGCGGCCTTCCGGGGCCAACGTAGCAGGTTGAAAGTAGCCGAGACTGACGGCGGGAACGTTCCATTCGTAAAGGCGTAGAACGGGTTCGCGCACTTCACGGAGAAGAGCCTCATCAATGGCCATGTTCCGCGCGGGGGACGCGCTGCCGTGGATGAGGAGACGCCAAGGAGACATGAATTAAGCTAAGCACAAATAAGAGAGGAATCGACCGTCAAAATAAAAAGATCATACTGATTTGCAATGGCTGTCCCCATAACCACAGACGTAATATTTGGTCTGCGTGCCCTCGAACGTGGAACTACGGCAACCTATGTAGATTGGGCGACTGGCATGTTGGAAAAAGGAGCAGATTCGCGAAGCCTTCGGATACTAGCCGGACTTGAGTTGTCGATCTCAGTTTTTGAGGCGAAGGACTACTTTCTCAAAGCTATTGCTGAGCTTGGAATTAGGGAGCCGGAGAAGAGCCATGCTATAACTGGATATGCCGCCTACTTGGCTGAACGCTTGATCGACAATCTAATACCCCAAGAGACAGTGATAATGAGGCTTTCCGAGCTTTGTTGCGTTTCAGGTTATCCTGCGAACCTCATGATTTGGTACGAACTCTACGATGCTTTACGAGATATAGAGTATGGAGGCGAACCGTGGTCGTATCCGGGGCTGACCAAGCAGAATGCACCTGGAATTATTGCGCAAGAAGCCGCAAAGTTCCTTATAAGTGTAGGAGGCAGCAGAACTGATCCTTCGACAAGCTCAGGATGACAGATCAAAATTATTGAGGAGTAAGCTTACTTAAAGAAATTCTCAAACGCGTTCTTCGCCTTGTCGATCACGCTTGGGCCTTTCTGAATCTTGGGTGGGAGAGCGGAGATGCGGACGAGGAAGGGGAGGGTGACTTTCCAGGCTTCCTTGTCCTCGGCGGGGTTGTAGTTTTTGCTGCTGGGATTCGACCAGCCGCTGCCCGCGGCGATGAACCAGGCCTCGAAATCATTTCCGGCAGCCTTCATCAATTGTTGAAAAGTGACCACGCTCTCATGTGTGGCCACGGGATCGTTCTCGGGATAGACGGCACAGAGAGGCGTTGTGAATTTCCCGACGCGTTCGGGCCGGGTTTCGACGGGCCCGTAGAACGTGATCGCGCCATCGAGGTACTTTTCCTCGCGGGCGGCCTGGAAAACGAAGGTGGCCCCGGCTCCCCAGCCCATGGCGACGACATGATCGACGCGGAACTTGGGGCTTTCGCGGAAGAGGCGGATGCCGGAGTTGACCGTCTTCATGACCGAATCGGCATTCATGTTCGCGACGAGATTGGCCAGCGCGCCGGGATCGGTCGTGGCATGGCCATTGTAGATATCCACGGCGACGACGAGATAGCCCTTCGTGGCCAGGGCATCGGCTTCCGCCTTGGTGAAGGCGTCGAGACCGTAGGCATCGGGGACGAGGACGATCCCGACGGTGGGTGGCTGGGCCGGGACGGCGAGATAGGCGAGATCTTCCGCGCCGAAATCGCTCAGCGTGATCATCCGGCTGCTGGGCTTGCCGGGGGCGGCGGGTGTCGTGGGAACGGAGGCGTCGTCCTGGGCGCGAACCAGACTGAGAGCGAAGCAGAGGGCGATGAAGGTTGTAGAGATTTTCAGGCGGGAGGTCATGGTGCGGCTTGGGATGATTAAGGAAAAAGGCCCCGGATGGTCTTGCCATCGACAACTTTTTGAATGCCGATGGAGAGCGCGGCGGTGCGGTGGTCGATGTTATGTTTCCTGGCCTGCTTGAGGACCTTGTCGAGGGTATGGCCAAGGATGCGGTACAGCTTGTCGAAGATTTCAGTCTCCGCCCAGAAGAAGCTTTGCAGGTCCTGCACCCACTCAAAATAGCTGACGATGACGCCGCCGGAATTACACAGGATATCGGGAATGACGAAGATTTCGGGGCGTTGCTTCAGGATGGCATCGGCTTCAATCGTAGTGGGACCGTTGGCACCCTCCGCGAGAATCCGGCACTGGATCTTGCTTGCGTTTTCCGCCGTGATGACGCGATCCATGGCCGCCGGGATGAGCACTTCGCATGGTTGGATTAGGAGTTCTTCATTGGAGATGTAGTCGCCCTCGGGAAATCCCTTGATGCTTCTGTTCAGCGCCACATGATCCTGCAAGGCTTGGAGATCAAGGCCCTTGGCATTGAAGATGCCGCCGCTCACGTCACTGACGCCGATGACCCGTGCGCCAAACTTGGCCATGCCTGCGGCCGCATAGCTGCCGACATTGCCGAAGCCCTGAACGATGACGCGGCTGTCGTTGGGGAGCTTGAGCATGTCGACCGCGCGATTGGCGAGGAAGGCGACGCCGCGTCCGGTGGCTTCCTTGCGACCCAGTGAGCCGCCGATGCTGACGGGCTTGCCGGTGACGATGCTGGGAACGGCATGCCCGATCTGGTGCGAATAGGTGTCCATCATCCAGGCCATGGTCTGCTCGTTGGTGCCCATGTCGGGGGCCATGACGTCGGTCTGTGGCCCGATGAAGGGGATCATCTCGCTGGTGTAGCGGCGCGTGACGCGCTCCAGTTCGCCAATGGAATGCTGGCGGGGATCAATGGTGACGCCGCCCTTGGCGCCCCCGTAAGGAAGATCGGCGAGGGCGCATTTCCAGCTCATCCACATCGCGAGCGCAGCGACTTCGCCCAGCTCCACGCTCTGGTGGTAGCGCAGGCCACCCTTGGTCGGGCCGAGGGTGAGGTGATGTTGCACTCGGTGACCTTCAAAGACTTTGACTTCGCCGGAATCGAGTCGCACGGGAAGAGAGACCGTGACCATGCGCTTGGGGGCTTTGACCCGCTCCCGCATCGTTTCCGGGATGTTGAGAAATTCAGCCGTGGCGTCGAACTGATCGCAGGCCATTTTGTAGGCTGGATTGTGGAGGAGGTGTTTCATGGACAAATCGATTTGGACGGAATTAACGGAATTTTTCTAAATTAACGGAAGAAGGGATTAAGGCATATTTGCATGATCTTATCTAACCCCACGTTTTTAATCTTCCTCGTAAAAAGCATTCCGTAAATTTGGAGAAATTCCGTTAATTCCGTCTAAATTCCGTGATCAAGCAGCCTTCTTCTTGACGTGGAAAGTCTCGGAGATGCCGAGGAAATTCTTGAGCAAATCCTTGCCGTGCCGGGTGAGGATTGATTCGGGGTGGAACTGGACGCCGTGGATAGGGAAATCGCGATGGCGTACGCCCATGATCTCGCCTTCCGCGGTGTGGGCGTTGACGATCAGCGTTTCAGGAACGGTGGGCGGATCGATGATGAGGGAATGGTAGCGGGTGGCTTCGAAGGGACTGGGGAGATTGGCGAAAACGCCAGTGTTGTCGTGAAGGATAGGCGACGTCTTGCCGTGCATCAAGCGTCCCGCGCGGACGACCGCACCGCCGTAGACGTGGCCGATGCATTGATGACCGAGGCAGACGCCGAGCACGGGAAGCTTCGGCCCGATCTGGGCGATGACCTCATTGGAGATACCCGCTTCCTTCGGCGTGCAGGGGCCTGGTGAAATAACGATGGCGTCGGGCTTGAGCGCCTCGATTTCTGCGAGGCTGATTTCGTCGTTGCGCTTCACAACCGGTTCCGCACCCAGCTCGCCGAAATATTGGACGAGATTGTAGGTGAAGGAATCGTAATTATCGATGATGAGGAGCATGGGAAAATTCCTATTGCGTTAGTTCGGGAAGCACCTATACTAATATTGGAGGCTTTGTTGGACGCAAGTTCGGCATTGCCTTTGTTTTTGTACGTAACACTTTAGTCTCTTTCCTTGGGACGAAGGTCATTTAGGTGAAACATTCCATAAACTGGCCAAGCTTCGCCATCATGTTCATCGAAACGACTGCCTACATATCGCAAGTTGAAGACATGATTAGCTAACCAGATTAGCTCTTCTCGCGCGGGCTTCTTCATGGAATTTAATCTAATAGCCCAGCTTGCGCAATATGCCACCAAATCGGCAAGTTGAACTGCGGTAGTCAAATCACTGTGCACAAAAAAGGGTTCAGGTACAATCCTCGCACTCCTTTGGTAGCCATTGGCAGTGCGAAGAAAATATCCGCTCATTTGGTCGAGTAAAATGCGACTTCGCGCCTTGTCCAATTCGTCAAATACGATCAATCCCATTTCAGAACTGGAAGTTGATTCTAAATGATAGAAAAAGCGTTCGAATAAATAAGCATAGTCTTTGCGCAAATAGTCTCCTTTGGCCGGACGGGGAGCATTGATATCGACCATAGCAGCGAATGTCTTGACTCTGAAGCGGCCCATAAGTTGAAACACTCTTTCAACAAAGGCCAAAACTGTTTGACCGTAAGCTATGAGTTCGCGAGATGTTACCTTGACTTTTGAATGCGTGAGTCCGGCTTCGTAGCCACGTTTAACAAAATCTCTCACTAAGTTGCGACGTTCATCCGGAAGAATTGCCTCACCCTCGCCCGCAAGACGGAAGGTTTTTCGTTTTAAAAGCTTCGTTCCCTTAAATTCGATTCCAACGGAAGCTAAATGTACTCCAAAAAACTCTAATTCGGCAGCTCGAATTGCCTGAATCAAATTCCATAGATCTTTTTCTTGAACTGCGACCGCGGCTAATACCTCATATGGAGAAGCTCCGTGGTCATGGCCGCTTTCATCTATGAAATACAGCATGATCGTCCTTCAAATCAAAACTGCTTCGCCATGGCCAGCGCCTTGAGTCCAGCCTTGGCCTTGTTGATCGATTCCTGATATTCGCCGAGTGGCGTGGAATCGGCGACGAGTCCGCCGCCGGCCTGGAGATAGGCCTTGCCGTCCTTGAGCAGCACGGTGCGGATGGCAATGCATGAATCGAGATTGCCGGAGAAGCCAAAGTAGCCGACCGCACCCGCGTAGGTGCCGCGACAGGTCGGTTCCTGGTCGGCGATGATCTGCATGGCGCGAATCTTGGGCGAGCCGCTGACCGTCCCGGCGGGGAAGGTCGCGCGCATGACGTCGTAGGCGGAATGGCCGGGCGTGAGTTCACCCTCGACATTGGAAACGATGTGCATGACGTGCGAGTAACGCTCTGTGGTCATGAAATCGGTCAGGCGCACCGTGTTGAATTTGCAGACGCGTCCGACGTCATTGCGGGCGAGATCGACGAGCATGACATGCTCCGCGCGTTCCTTCGGATCGGCGAGCAATTCGGCAGTGAGGGCGTCGTCTTCCTCGGGTGTCTTGCCGCGCGGACGCGTCCCGGCGATTGGGCGAATCTGGACTTTGCCTTCCTCGCAGCGCACATGCAGTTCTGGTGACGCGCCAACCAGCGCCATGCCGCCGAGCTTGAGGAGAAACATGTAGGGCGAGGGATTGATCAGGCGTAGGGCGCGGTAGAGATCGAGAGGGGCACCGGTGAAGGGAACCTCGAAGCGTTGCGAGGGGACGACCTGGAAGATGTCCCCGGCGCGGATGTATTCCTGCATCGCCTCGGTCATGGCGACGTATTGGTCACGGGTCATGTTGATCTGCGGTTCCAGCGGCGTGACGTCGGTGAAGACGGGCAGCAGGCTGGAACGGACGGGACGGGAAAGGCGCGCTTCGAGTTCCTCGATCTTGGCCACGGCCTCGTCGTAGGCACGGTCCGCCTGGCTGGGATCCGTCACGTGGGCATTGGCGACGATCTTGATGCGGCGCTCAAGGTGATCGAAAATGAGGAGGGTATCGGTGATGAAGAAGTAAGCGTCAGGAACGCCGAGATCGTCCTTCTTCGCGCGGGTGATGCTCGGTTCAAACTGGGTGGCACCCTCGTAGCCGAGATAGCCGACCGCGCCGCCGTAGAAAAGGGGAAGGTCGCGGGTCGGGACGGGGCGGTACCCGGCCATGAGCTTTTCGAGTTCATGGAGGAGGTCGCCGGTAATGGTGTAGGTCCGCTGTTCGGTGCCTTCGCGGAGAGTGATTTCCTTGCCGTGCGCCTTGAAGATCAGGTAGGGGCTCGCACCGAGAAAGGAGTAGCGGGCGAACTTGCCGCCTTTTTCGACCGATTCAAAAAGGAAGGAGTGGTCGCCGGTATCGATCTTGTGGAAGGCCGAGACAGGTGTTTCCATGTCGGCGATAATCTCGCGATAGACCGGGATCAGGTTTCCCTGACGGGCTAGTTCGCGGAAATCTTCGCGGCATGGAAAAAGACGGGCGTGCATAAGGGGCGTTAGGTGATTGGTTAGCCTACGCCTGACGGTACGCCGGGACAATCAAAATGGGTGGGTAGGCGGAGGGAAGGTTTAGACGGAATTAACGGAATTTCTGCCAAATTTACGGAATACTCAGAAAGGCACCTGGCAGGACGAACAAGATGAAAGGGATTTTAAAATAGTGCTAACAGATGAAGATGAGCCATTTCAACTAATCCTGTTAATCATGTTAATCCTGTTAATCCTGTCTAAAAAATTCCGTTAATTCCGTCTAAAATTCACCTCGATTTTTGCAGAGCGTCCACGGCTTTTCGCTCCAATTGTGAGAAGCGCGTCGTGACGATGTCATCAGCCGCTTGAATCGACTTGGCTTCCGTGGCGAGGAAGTAGAGGAAGTCGTAGAGGCCTTGCCAGTCGCGCAGGGAGATCGACTCGGAGCGGATGGAGGTACCTGGGCCCATGTTGTGGTAATTATTGAGCGCGACGCAGAGGGCGCCGGTGGGCAGTCCCGCGCGCTGAAAGGCGGAGGCCTCGCAGGTTCCGCCTCCCATGAGGAGCCGCTGATAAACGGTGGCAGGCTTGGCGATCTGCAGATCGCGAAAGGCGGTCTCCATCCAGTGGGTGATCTTGGAATCGAAGATGCTGAGCCGGTCGCCAACGCGTACGACAGGGCCACGGTCGACCTTGGCAAATCCGCGCGCCTGGCTCGTTTCAAGCGAGAGAGTCGGAATAGGGGCGAGGGGAGTTTTGCTTTTCAGGGCGGCAAAGGCCCCAGCAAAACCGATCTCTTCCGCGCGGGTAAAGAGGGCGTGAAAATTCGCCTTGGCTCCGCTGAGGGATAAGCGACGCAGCAAAGCCAACACGGTGGAGACCTGCGCGAGGTCATCGCAGGCGGGGCTGATGAAAAGCCGCTCGGTGCAATGGGCCTTGGGTAGGTCCCAAGTGGCTAAGGTGGCTTCATCCGGGATGTTGCCGGTGATATGGACACGCTTGGATTCTGCGGTGAAGGCAACGCCGGAAACGGTGGTCTTGCCGAGCGGTCTCCGGCTCGACTCATTATAAAAGACAATCGATTTGCCAGCGAAATACTTCTCTTCCACCCCACCCGCGAATTGAAGTTCCTCCGCGCCGTCTTCTCGGTGGACGGCGAAGGCTGGATGGTCCATGTGCGCCACGACACGGAATGTTTCGCGTCCGGCTGAGTCGTGCTCATAGGCGGCGTGTAGATTGCCGAACTCGTCGAGACGCGTGGTGACGTGGGGCAAGTCCTTGAGGCGCTCCAGCAGGCATTCGCGGATGTGGCCTTCATGGCAGGGGGCCGTCGGGCAGACGGCGATGGCCATGCCCGCTTGGTAGAGTTCTTCGTCGAGGATGTGCATTGATTTTAAACTCCGTCATCCTGAGCTTGTCGAAGGATCAGCTTCCATGGGTATTCGAGATTCCCCGACGATTTCAAAAACCACCGGGGGCTGATCCTTCGACACGCTCAGGATGACAAACCTCCTCTTAAAGTGCGGCGCGATGGGCAATCGCGTTTTCGTAGACCGCCTCGTACTGGATGGCGGAGGCTTCCCACGTGAAGTTCTTGGCCATGCCTTGCTGTTGCATGGCGGCGTAATGGTGGGGGCGGTCGTACCAGGTCGCGACGGCCCAACCGATGGTGTAGTAGAGTGCGCTCTGGGAGATGTCCCAGAACTTGAAGCCCGTTCCGCGAGCGGTTGGCTCGTCATAATTTTCCACCGTATCGTCCAGACCGCCCGTGGCGCGAACGATGGGGAGGCTGCCGTAAAGGGAGGAGTACATCTGATTCAGTCCGCACGGTTCGTAAATCGAGGGCATGATGAAGAAGTCGCTGCCCGCTTCCATGAGGTGGGCCAATTCCGGCGAGAAACCGATATGGGCATTGGCGCTGCCGCGATTGGCATCGCTCAGCCACCGGAAAAAGTTTTCCGTGAAAGGATCGCCGGTGCCAAGGACGACGACCTGCATGATCATGTCTCGCAAGGCTTGGGGCAGGGCACCTCGGATCAAATCAAATCCCTTTTGCGGCGCAAAGCGGGAGATGATGGCGAAGAGAGGCACTTTCGGATCGACCGTCAGCCCGAACCGCTCCTGCAAGGCGCGCTTGCACGCGGCTTTCCCGGCGAGATTATCGGCGGTATAAGTTGCCGGGAGAAACTTATCCGTCGCCGGGTTCCAGACGGACGTATCGACGCCGTTGAGGATGCCGGTGACGCGTTCGCTCCGGTTATTCAAATACATGGCGAGACCCATGCCGCCGATGGGACCGCGGATCTCGTTCGCGTAGTTCGGCGAAACCGTGGTGATGACATCGGCATACTGGATACCCGCCTTGAGCAGGTTGATCGCGCCGAAATCTTCGAACTTATCAGGCGTCAGGTACTCGCCGCTGAAGCCGTAGAAGCCGAGGACGGAGGAATCGAATTTTCCCTGGTAGCCGATGTTGTGGATGGTCAGGACGCTGGCCGTATTGGAGAGCGGCGAAAGCACACGATCCCAAGTCTTGAGGAAGACGGCGGCGATGGAAGTCATCCAGTCATGGACGTGAGCGACATGCGGAATCCACTCGGCGTCCTTGCAGATTTGCAGGGCGGCCTTGCTCAGGACGCCAAAGCGATACGCGTCCTCGTCGCCGTCATAAAGGCCGGGTCGGTCGAAATAGCGACCATAGTCGATGAACCAGATGGGGACTTCGCCATCGAGTTTGCCTTCAAAAATACCGACCCAAATTTCCTCGCCGCGGCCAAAGTGGACGCAACAGGAACGGGAAAAGGTAATGCCATAGCGGCCCCGGTCGATGCGTTGGTAAAGCGGCATGACGATGCGGACGTCGTTACCGCGTTTGAGCAAGGCCTTGGTCAAACCGGCCACGGCGTCGCCCAGCCCGCCGGTCTGGGCGAGCGGGGTGCACTCGGCGGTGATGAAGAGGATGCGTTTCTTCTCCTTGGCCGGTAGAGGTTCAGGAGCGGGCGGAGGCGTCGATTTGGGGGCCTTGGCGCGGACAGGGGCACTTTTTTTGGCCTTGGGAATGGGAGCGGCCAAGTCGATCTTCACGGGCTTTTTTTTGCGGGCGGGCGACGCGGCTTCAGGCTTGGAGGTGACTTCCACTTTCGTGACGGGCGCGGGAACCGGATCGGTAATGACCGGAGCGACTGCGGGCGCTGGCTCGGATGGTGGAGTAACCTTGGCTTTACGGCTCGGCTTCGCGGAGACGCTGGGTTTGGCTTCCGGCGGCGTGATGGGAGAGAGAATGGACGCGGGGAGCGAAGTCTTTTTAACCGGCTTGGGGCGGGGTGTACTCTTGGCCATTCCGGACGATAGGGTTTTTCCGGTCAGCGGTAAAGTCCACTGGGGGAAAGTTTTCTGCCGCATGAAAAGCGTTGGCGGCAAAAGTTGCGGTGCCATTTTGGGATCGCCTTTATTGTGTACTTGGTAAAGATGTGAGACTTTCGTTGCCCATGCTTACGCCTGACGATTTCACCTACGCGCTTGAGAATACCCACGTCTTGCTGGCGCCCTCCCAGAGACTCGATACCTTTGGAACATCACTCTTTAATTACTTTTTGGTTACGGAATCGATGGACACGGTCAATCTCTCCCGGGTGCGCGAAGGGCAGATTCACGCGGAACGCCCCCAGCTCCTGACGCCGCAGAACATGGCCAAGTTGCTCCTGGAGGGCTTTGGCGACCAAGGCCAACGTTTTGCGGAGCAAATCAGCGCGCAGGCGGGACGCTTCGCTTTTCTCAAGTATGGATTCCGGGTCAGTAAATCAGATGTCCGATCTTATGATGTGCACGAATCGCTCGAGAATGTCGCGGGCAAGCTGAAAGATGAATTGGTGCTGAAGAACGAGCCTCTGACTGCGTTACTCACGGGCGTCGATGATGGCTGGGAAGTCTGTCTGCTCAAGTTCATGGTCGACATGATCACCGCTTCCGCACCCGGCAATATGGGTGATTTCCGCGAGCGCGGGATGCTTTGAATGCCTGAGAGAAGTGCTCCCTGTAGCAGAGGTCTATGACTGTTTGGGGTTCCCCTTGTTCCAAAGTTGTACTTGGGAACATCCGTTGCTCTAGGCAAAGTTTTATTTACGCTTGATTCGAATTGTTGGTTTGCCTGGAGATCGGCAGTGAAACTGCCTCAGCAGGTTCGTTCCCAAGTGCAACTTGGGAACGAGGGGAATTTATTTTGAAGCCGGTACAGCTTGCTTCTCAAAGTAGACGGTCTGCCCGGGGAACGCGAAGGAGATGCGCTCCTGGTCAAAGGCACCTTTGATTTCGAGCTGGATTTCTCCGACCAGTTTTTTGTAGTCGAGCGCGTTCTGATAATCGGCCCAGAAGATCGACTGGA
>CAIPBM010000140.1 GCA_903863295.1 uncultured Verrucomicrobiota bacterium
GGTCGATGTCGGGCACGGGCAATTGCACTGGAAGCTTCGCAACGATCCCCGCGTCCGGGTGCATGAGGGCGTTAATGCGCGCGACCTGGCCACTTATGCCGGGGAACATTTTCCCGGCCCGTTCGATCTCGTCGTCGCCGATGTCTCCTTTATCTCCCTGCGCAAGGTCTTGCCCTCCGCCTTCGATCTGCTTAGCTGCGGCGGAATGATTGTCGCGCTGATCAAGCCCCAGTTTGAGGCCGGTCGAGGCGAAGTCGGCAAGGGCGGCATCGTCCGCGAAATCAAGGTCAGGGAACGCGTGGTGGAAGACCTCCGGCTGTGGGCCGGGGATTATCCGGTGACGACGGTGGGGGTGATCCCCTCCCCGCTGCCGGGCCGGGATGGAAACGAGGAATATTTATGGCTGCTGAAAAAAAACTAAACGTCGGCATTGTCGTGAACCGCTCCAAGCCGGGCGCACGGGAAGTCCTGAGTCAAATTGTCGAATTTTCCCGGGGTCACCCCAATATCCACCTTCTTTATGAAAAAAGAACGGGGGATTTGATTCATCGTCCAGGCATGTCCGAGCAGGCCCTGGCCAAGAAATCGGACATTCTGCTCGTCGCCGGTGGAGACGGCTCTTTGTTGGAGGTGGTCGAGGCCGTCTATCCCGCACAAGTGCCGATCCTGGGCATCAATATCGGTAGCCTCGGCTTCCTGACCGCCGTGGCCGAGACGGAACTGGAGACCGTTCTGCCCTTCCTGGCCGAGAACAATTTGCGGCTGAGCCCGCGGCTGGCCCTGGAAACAATTTTCCATCGCGCCCGGGGCAAGGACATCGTCGTGCCCTGCGCCTTGAATGATGTCGTCGTGGCCCGCGCGGATGCGACCCGGTTGATCCGGGTGCGCGTGGAAGTCGGCGACTACCTGGTCACGGAGTATGTCTGCGATGGTCTCATCGTCGCGACGCCTACCGGTTCGACGGCTTACTCGCTCGCGGCCGGCGGGCCGATCCTCAGCCCGGATGCCGATTCGATCGTGCTCACCCCGATCTGTCCGCATACGCTAACCAACCGGGCCTTGGTGGTGGGAATCGACCAGCCCATCCGCATCCGTATCGTCCGCCACACCGGCGTTCCGGCCCCGGCGATTCAATTCGACGGACGCGCGGGCGGCAACCTGCGCGACCAGGAATGGCTCGAGATCAAGCCGGCCAAGGTTCCCGTTCAGCTCGCTTACCTGCCTCACTCGGATTTCTACCGGGTCTTGCGCCAGAAACTGAAATGGAGCGGGGCGAGTGTTTAGAACGACGGGTATTGACAAATTGAGACACGCGTGTCACGGTAAATCCATGGGGGCTGCCATCCAAGTATCTGTGCTTGAGCTTCATGCTCGCACGGGGCATTACATCCGTAAAGCAGCCGATACTCAGCGGGTGATCGTGACGGATAATGGGCGCCCCATTGCTGAGATTGTCCCACTTGTTGCAACTTCCAGCGTACCTTTCTTTGCCCGTAGACGTTTGCGTCCTGCTTTCCAGAAAATGCAGGAGCAAGGCAAACTTCTTCCCAAGGCCGGAGATCGGGACATCACAGATCTAATTTCTGAAGATCGTGATTAGCCTTTCCTCGAGGATCGCGTGCTCTATTTCGACACTAGTTATCTTGTTCGACTTTATTTGTCGGATCAAGGTGCGGAGGAGGTCAGGTCTTTGGCGGCCACGAGCGATCTCGCGAGCTCCTTCCACGGTGGTATTGAAAGCATCGCTGCCTTCCATCGGGCCTATCGCGAAAAGCGAATAAACTATAATACTTATCAGGCCATACTCGATCAATTTGACGATGATGTTAAAGGAGGGGCTTACACGTGGCTAACGGTTGGCCCTGAACTTATTCCAAAGTTGGAAAAAACATATCGCAGCGCATCGGCTAATCTTTTCCTTCGTGCGGCAGATGCGCTTCATCTCGCCTGTGCACGCGAAAATGGGTTTACCGAAGTCTATACTCACGACAGACGAATGCTGGAGGCAGCCCCTCTTTTCGGTTTGAAACCCAAAAACATCATCAAATCATAATAAATCACAGGAACTTCAAAGAATTCCTTGACCGAGGCCTTCCGGTGTAGGAGACTACTGAGTTTTCCCGTTCCATCGTTTTCCTACACGCTTTATGCCCAAATCGAGCCGCTCCGTTACTCCCAAGTCCACCCCCTCCAAATCGAATCGCGCCTCTGCACCTGCCGCTCGCGGAGCCAAAAAGGCCGCACCTGAGCCAGCCAAGCCCCAGAAGAATGGCGCGAGTCATAAAAATGACGCGAAGAACGGCCACAAGAAAAATGGTCACAAGGCCGAGCCTACCTCTGCGGTCAACACACCCTCCAAATCATTCGCGGAATCGGCGGAAAAAGATGCCAAAGGCGTCCAAGCCGTCTGGACTGGCCAGCCGGAACGCCAGGAACGCCTGCGCGATCTCGTCAAGCTGGCGAAGGATCAGGGCTATCTCACGTGGGACGATCTTAACGAGGCGATTCCCGAGAGCGTCAATAATCCCGAAGAACTTGAAGCCATCATCATGTTCCTCCGCAACCTCGAGATCGACGTCATTGATGCGTCCGAGGTGGACCGTTACAAGCAGACCGCTGCCGGGACCGAGGAAGAACTTTCCGACGAAGAGAAGACCGATGCCAAGCTCGACATTTTGGACGATCCCGTCCGGATGTACCTCAAGCAGATGGGCCAGGTTCCCCTCCTCACCCGCGAACAGGAAGTCGAAATCTCCAAGCGCATCGAAGACGCGGAGAGCATGGTGCAGAAGCATCTCAACCGCTTCGGCTTCACCGCGCGCGAATACCTGAACCTCGCCCGCAAGCTGGAGCAGGGCCGCGAACGTTTTGACCGGGTCATCCAGGACAAGAAGATCGATAGCCGCGACAAGTATCTCTCCACGCTCAAGGCGCTGGTTCGCAGTGTGGAAAGCGCCAACCAGAAGGCCGACGCCGCTTATGCCAAGGTCGTCAAGGCCAAGGGACATCCCGGGCCGCTGGCCAAGGCCGAGAAGGAATTCATCAAGGCTGATCTCGCCCTCCAAAAGCTTTTCGTCCGGTTCTATTACAAGCAGAAGGTCACGGAGGAATTCGTGGTCGTCTGTGAGCATCACCACCATCAGTTGGTCGAAGCGGAGCATCATCTCGAAAAGCTGCACAAATCCCGCAGCCGCAGCCGTGAGGCGCTCTCCCATATCTCTGAACTGGAACAAAAGCTCCAGGACATCGAGCAGCAGGTCCGCATGCCGCTGGAACGGGTCCATGACGATCACCACCAGCTCGTCGAGTGGCTCCGCAAGGCCCACAAGGCGAAGACCGAAATGGTCGAAGCCAATCTGCGCCTCGTCATTTCCATCGCCAAGAAGTACACCAACCGCGGCCTCTCCTTCCTCGACTTGATCCAGGAAGGCAACATGGGCCTGATGAAGGCGGTCGAGAAATTCGAATACCGCCGTGGCTACAAGTTCTCGACCTACGCTACCTGGTGGATTCGCCAGGCGATCACCCGCTCCATCGCCGACCAAGCGCGCACGATCCGCATCCCGGTCCACATGATCGAGACAATCAACAAACTCATGCGCGTGCAGAAGCAGCTCGTGCAGGAATTTGGTCGCGAACCCACGCCCGAGGAAGTGGCCGAGGAAATTTGCCTGCCGGTGGAACGCGTCCGCGCCGTTCTCCGCATGGCCCAGCAACCGATCTCGCTCCAGGCGCAGGTCGGTGACAGCGACGACACCACCTTTGGCGACTTCATCGAAGACAAGTCAGCGGAGAATCCTTCCGAGATGACCGCCTACGCGCTCCTCAAGGAAAAGATCCGCGATGTGCTCGATACCTTGACCGAACGCGAACGCGCCGTTCTGGAACAGCGCTTCGGCCTCGTCGATGGCTATTCCCGCACACTGGAGGAAGTGGGCCGCCAGTTCCGCGTCACTCGCGAGCGTATCCGCCAGATCGAGGCGAAAGCGCTCCGCAAGATGCGGCACCCCACCCGTATCCGGCACCTGCACGGCTTCCTCGAGGCCGATCAGGACGCGTTGGTCTAGAGACTTAGCCTGCCAAAGGCTCAAACTTAACCTTCGCGGTTGTCGTACGACAAAAAAATCCGTCATCCTGAGCTTGTCGAAGGATCAGCTCAAGGTGACGGACTTATTCTCCGTCTGAGGCCGGATCAAAGCGAATGTAAAGAAGCGTCTTGCCGGTCAATTTCCCGCCCCAGCAAATTCCCCGGCAGCCCAACGCCCGGCGAAGAAAATCAGGATCATGATCCCTAGGATCAACCAAGGGCGTGGATCGAGCCGATTACGCGTCATCAGGGAAGGAGCGAAGAACCAGATCAGCACGCCGCTAATCATCAACCACGCGGGATAATTGATCATCGCCACATTACCTCCCTCCCACACCCAATAGCTCTTCACCCGCGTGGCGAACGGCTCCAGGGTGTAATCATAAAGCATGCAGAGAATCCCCCCGATGAGCGCTTCCGCCAGCCTCGGCAAATGGGGCACCACGGAGCGGATGACCAACAGCACATTGGTCACCACCACGAACCACGCCAGCGGAATCGCCAACGGCACATGAAACAGAACCGGTCCAAAATTGTGCGTGTAAATATAATTTCCAAATGGCAGGCCCGTCAGCACTCCTACCATTTCCACCCCATAGGAAAGAAGCATGATCAGCACCGCCCAACTCCGGGCCTCTTGCGGCGTCCACTGTCGGCACGCCAGCAGATGCGTGTTGGCCGCCGCCAGGAGAATAAGAATGGGATCACCGTTGTTCAGGCAAAAATGAACGAACTGATTCAGCCCGTCCGGCAGCCCCCACCCCGCGATGACCGTCGGCGTGATCCGCAACAACGTGAAAGTCAGCCCCGCCGCGCTCCAGAAAAGAAAGGCCGCGAGAAAGCCCCAGTCGGGCAGGCTCCACGAAGACGTTTTTTTCCGCGATGAATATCCCATGGCATTTCTGGTTCCAGCGCCGTCAGTAAAGCATGTTCCAGCCGCCTTGTCTCATTTCCTCTCGCGGCCAATCAAATCAGCCACCATCTTCCCGCTCAAAAGGACCAGAGGAATCCCACCGCCCGGATGGGTCGTCCCTCCCACAAAATAAACGTCCTTTCCCCCCGGCGCCCGCATGGGTGGCCGGAAAAGCGACGTGCCAATCGAATGCGACGCCCAGCCATAAAGCGCCCCATGATAGGCCAGATCGCGCACCGCGAAATCGCTTGGCGTAAAAACACTCTCCGCGACTATCCGATTCCGCAGATCATCGATTCCAAATCGTTCCAGCCGCCGGATGACTAGATCCCGGTAGCTCTTGGTTTCCGTAAAGGTCCACGGCTGGCGTGGATCACGAGCCGGTGCATTAACGAGGACAAAGTAGTTATCATGATCCACTGGCGCGTGCCCGGCATCGGTACGGGAACTGACCGAGACGTAAACCGTCGGTTCGCCCGGACTGATTTTCTGCCGGTGAATTTCATCGAACTCAGCCCGATAATCGTCCGAAAAGAAAATATTATGGTGCCCCAGTCGCGCCTCGCGTCCCCTCACCCCGAGAAACAAAATAAAACCCGAGGTCGACAACGCGGGCCGCAACGCTTTCTCCCGTGCGGCACGGCTGAATAACCCGCCGAGAAAACCCGTTTGCGCACTAAGTACATCCGCATTGCAAATCAACCGATCCGCTTTTACCCGCGATCCATCCTCCGCAATCACCTCGTGGTCACGCCAGCCCGTCACCGTCGTGTGAAATCGAAACGTCACACCCTGCCGTTCCGCCAACGCTGCCAGGGCCGACGTGATCTTCGGCATGCCCCCGCGCACATACCACGCACCAAATTCCGCCTCCACGTACGGGATGATGTTAAACGTCGCCGGAGTCAGATAAGGCGAGGAGCCGTTATAGGTCGCAAAACGGAGAAAGACTTGCCGCAGATAGGGGTCGGAAATTCGTCGCTCCACCTCAGCCGCCAGCGTGCGCGTCGTCGCCACCTTGCCGAGATGCCGCAACTTAGGCCAATTCCGCGGCGTAAAAGCCCGCCAGAATTCGCTCGGCGGACGGTTCAGGTAGGCCTCGCCGGAAAGCTCGTAAATCCCCCGCGCATAGTCCAGAAAGCGGGCCACCTCCGGTCGCTGCCAGAACGCCGCATCCTCATCCACGACCGTGCCATCCGTCCAGAAATAGCGGCACGCGGAATCGAGCCGCACCAGATCGAGATGATCCTCGACCCGTTCTCCCGCCTCGGCGAAAAGTTCCCGCAAGACCTGTGGCATCGTTAGCAGGGACGGCCCGGTGCCCCACGTGAAACCGTCCATCTGCAACTCCTTCAACTTCCCTCCCGGCCCGGCGTTCTTCTCCCACACCTCCACGTCATGCCCCGCGTGCGCCAGGCGAATCGCCGCCGCCAAGCCACCCAGCCCCGCACCCGCCACCACGATTTTCAAGGATTGCCCCCTCGACAAAACGAACATGAACGGTTGAGATGAGCCACGTCTCTTTATGCCCATGTTCGCCCGTCTCATGCACGTATGAAATCACGCACGCTCCTTTCGCGACTCGACCAGGCCTACGCCACCGCGGTTGATCTGGTCAGCTTCGGTTTCGTCAACCTGCTCCAGGCGCGTCATCCCCTTCCCGCCGATTTCCGGTCACGCTGGGACCAATTTTCCGCCGAGTGGGCCGGACGTCCCGTCGAGGACTACTACGTCGTTCCCCCCGGTTTTGTTCCTCCTGAATTGCCCGATCGAGGCCGCCTCCTTTTCCCCAGTCCCTATCCCGGCGAGCACGATCTCAACAACCGCGCCGCCTTCGATTTCTTTCCCTGCGCGGTCGGTTGGACCGCCCCCACCATGCTCCTCGCCCACGGCCTGATGTCGGTCAGCGATATCGGCTATCGTCTCTGGGCGCGGCGGCTCAACGCCCGCGGGTGGAACGCCATCTTCGTCCACCTACCCTATCACTATTCGCGACGGCTCCCTTGGCATTTCCACGGCGAACTCTGCGTCGGCGGCGACCTCCTCCGCAACGCCGCCGGCATCCGCCAATCGGTCGTTGAATGCCGCATCATCCTCCAGCAATTGCACAAAAAAGGCGGGCGACTCTTCGGCGGCTGGGGCACCAGTTACGGCGGCTGGATGATGGGCCTGCTCGGCTGCTTTGAGCCGCTGCTCCAGCGCATGATCCTGGTCGAGCCCATTCTCAATGTCGACAACGCCATCTGGAAAGCGCCGAGCTCCATCGCGCTCCGCGCCGCCCTACGCCGTGTCGGCCTCACGCCAGAGGACACCGCCGGAAGCATGCGCCTGGTTTGTCCCGGCAAACTGAAACCGCTCCTGCGTGGCGAGCACATCCTCATGCTCGCGGGCCTCTATGATAAAATCGCGCCTCCGGGCGACATTGAGGAACTCTCTAGAAATTGGACCGGCTCCCATTACGCCTGCTTTCCGCAAGGCCACGTCGGCTACACCCTCATGCCCGAAAGCTTCCGCATGGCCCAGGAAATCTGGGCCGCCGATTTCAACAACGGCCCCTCCTTCACCGATCCCGCCGCAGAACGCCTCGCCCCAACTAGATGACGTGGAGCATCCGTTAGCCCTGACGACTCGCTAACTGTACGAAGGTCGTCCGACTGAAAACTCCGTCATCCTGAGCTTGTCGAAGGATCAGCTCCCGGTGATCGACTCATTACCAATCGATGTTTGAATCGAAACGTGTTGAAAGAAGAATTTCAGTCATCGAGAGGCTAGCGTAAAATTTGGGCGTCTAGGGGAGGCTGATCCTTCGACAAGCTCAGGATGACCGGATTGCTAAAACCAGTCTTTACGGGCCTCAAC
>CAIPBM010000141.1 GCA_903863295.1 uncultured Verrucomicrobiota bacterium
GCTCCTTCAGGCGGTCTAACTACTTTTTCATGAGTATCGACCTGCAGAAAGACATGTCATCCGTGGTGAAGGGATCGTTGGGCTTTGTGGGGGAATTCAAGGCCTTCATTTCACGGGGCAACGTTGTCGATCTCGCGGTGGGTGTGATCATCGGCGGGGCGTTTGGGCAGATCACGACGTCGCTGGTGAACGATGTGGTGATGCCGCCGATCAGCTTTTTGTTGAGCGGGGTGAATGTGAAGGACTGGAAGTATGTCATTCCCACGCACCACATGGTGACTGGTGCGGATGGCAAACAGACGGTGGCGGATGTCTCCATCGCCTACGGCAATTTTCTCCAGACCTGCCTGAATTTTCTCATCGTGGCTTTTGTGATTTTCGTCGTGATCAAGGCCATCAACACCCTCAAGCGGAAAGAAGAAGCCGCGCCGTCCGCGCCGCCGACGCCTTCGCCGCAAGAGGTGCTGCTCACGGAAATTCGCGATTTGCTGGCCAAAGAGAGGGCTTAACCGGGAGGGCACGTTGTGGCCGTATTCCTGACCTATTACTACCCGTTCATGATGGCGGCGGTTTTTCTGGCCGCCCTCTTCACGGTTGAGGTTCCCGCGAAAGGGCGATTCTTTTTGCGGGCGTTGACGGCGTTCGCGATTGCGATCGCGCTGGCGCATGTGAACCGCTGGTTCGACCTCTGGCCTGCGCACCGCTATTTTGCCAGTGGACACATGACGTCGAGCCTGGGGTTGGCGCTTTCGCTGGGTATGTTGCGGCCCTGGACGCTGGCGGTGACGCTGCCGTTGCTGGTGCCTTTCGGCATGGCGCTGGTGGTGCTCGGTTTTCATACGGTGGGGGATGTCCTGGGGGCCATCGCGATCATCGCGCTGGTCTATGGGGCGGTTCACTGGTGGTGGCGCGTGCCGGTTGCCTCGCCTTCGCTCGACAGCGGCCCCATTTCTCCCTAGGGTACCGGCCTCATGTTCTTCAGCCTCACGCACGCGAGCGATCCCCGTTTGCAATTGCTCAAGCAAGTTGTCCTGTTCAAGGATCTGTCCTCGCGCGATCTCAGCATGGTCAACAACCTCATGCACGAACGCCATTACCTGGCCGATGAGGTGATCTTCGACGCGGGGGAGGAAGGGCAGGGGCTTTTTGTTGTCCTGAGCGGGAAAGTCCAAATCGCGCGCCCGGAAAGTCCTGCCGGTGTCTTGCTGGAATTTGGCCCCGGCGCGTTCTTTGGGGAAGTGGCGCTGCTGGACCAGAGTGTCCGCACCGCCCAGGCGCGCGCGGTGGAGGATTCGATGATTGTGGTGCTGTTCCGGGCGGAGTTTTATTCCCTTTTGGAGACCCACTCGAACATCGCCTCGCGCATCTCGTTTCAACTGGCCCGGATGCTGGCCGCGCGCTTGCGCCAGGCGGTGCTGACCACCGGGCATCATCATGAGACGGCGTAAGACTTCCGAGGACAGCGAGGGGATGAACCGGGCGCTGGCGGCGGGGCCGATTGTCTGGCTGGGCATCATTGTCACGACCTGCCTGTTGCTGGTGCTGTTCCAGACGGCGCTCTGGTTGGTGATGCCGGTTCTGCTCGCGGTGGTGGCCTATTACATGTTGTCGCCGCTGGTGAGCATGGCGATGTCCAAGGGGCTGACGCGGTCGCGAGCCGTTTTCATCGTCACGATCATGCTATCCGTTTTCCTGGCGGCGCTGGGGCTGATCCTTTATCCGAAGGTCTCCGCAGCGGCTAATAACTGGCGATCCAACCTCGATAGCTATACGCAGAGCGGTGTGAAATTGGCGGCTAATGCCCAGACGAGCCTGGCCAAGTTCATGCCTTTCATGCGCCGACCTGCGCCCAAGCCTGAGGTGCATGAGGACAAAACGACTCCGGCCCACACGCATCGCAACCACGGACAGGCGGCGAATGCCAACGGAGAGCCGGGCGGAAGCGGACAGGAGGCGAGCACGTTCGTGGGGCCGCCGGACGAAGGGGAAAAAGAAACGGCGGCGGCGGCGGATGCGCTGAATGACAAGGTGGCCGACTTGACCAGCCAGTACTCGGGCGACATCGCGCTGGAGGTGCTGCATTGGGTGCCCTCGCTCCTGTTGATCCCCTACCTCACCTACTTCTTCCTGCTCGATGGTTCCCGGTTCAAGCGCTTCATCATCCGGGCGATCCCGAATGCGTTTTTTGAAAAGACGCTCTATCTTTTTTACCGGGTGGAGGACCAGATCCGGCGTTATTTTCAGGGGTTGCTGGCCCTGACGGTGCTGGATGGCTTGTGCCTCGGGATTGGGCTTTGGTTCCTGGGGCTAAATTCACCTTTCTTTTTTGCGGCGATTGCGGCGGTGATGGCGTGGCTTCCGTATCTGGGATCGATTGGCGGATGTTTGCTGGTCGTGCTGGTGGCCGCCCATGATTTTCCGAGCAATTACTGGCTGCCTTATGAGGTGGTAGGGCTTTTTGTCGGAGTGAGGTTGCTGGACGATTTTGTTTTCATGCCGCTGACCGTAGGGAGAAGTCTGCACATGCATCCCCTGGTCACGATCCTGATGATTTTGCTGGGTGGGGCGGTGGCGGGGATTTCCGGATTGCTGCTGGTCATGCCGGTACTGGGCGTGGTGATGGTGGCTGGGCAGATCATCGGGGAATTGATCACCGATGAACGGATCCTGGCGCGGCACCGGCATGCGAAGGAGCTGAAGCGGCTGCGGGCCAAGGCGGGGCTTTACGCGGAGCGGTTGTAGATCGCGACGGATTTAGTGGGCCTTTTCGTGACTACGGGGAGAGGCTTCTGACCGGCTTCGGGAGGTTTTGAGAGTGGCTTAAGAAATTCTTAGCCGAGTTCCACTAACTCTGAAGAGTGCACTGCAAAATTTCTGATTTTGAAACTTGGGGAGCATGGCTTTTTGACAGGGACTCCGACCGTAAATGTTGAGTCTCTGGATTGTTCGTGTCGATTTAACAGGAAAACATGAAATCATGAATAAATGAAGGGGAATGGTCAGCAGCACCCGCTAAATTGCCTTCCTTTCATGTATTTCATGATTTCATGTTTTCCTGTTAATAAAAAACGGCGTCTGAGGATAAACTTAACAGCGCTCGTTTGATTCGCCCAAAAAGCACAAGGGCTATCACAGTCTCAAAATAACCGTTGGCGTAGAAAGTTCGCAGTCACTACGGATGAGACAGCGGCGGCTCCCTTTTAAAGAAAGGTTATGATAAACAAGGGCTCCTGACAGCGTCGAAGCGGGATGGACAGGGCGCGTGGGCTGCATTAGACTCAACTAATCCATGGAAACCGTTTCCACCCTTCCTGCCGATTCCCCTTCGGAACCGCTGCCCCTGAACGCGCGCAAGCCCTCCTGGTTGCGGGCCAAGATTCCGGGGGGCCCGGTCTACCAGGAGACGAGCCACATTGTGCGGGAACACAAGCTTCACACCGTCTGCGAAAGCGCCCAGTGCCCGAATTTGGGCGAATGCTGGTCGCGCAAGACGGCGACGATCATGATCCTGGGCAATATTTGCACGCGGAGCTGCGGCTTTTGCGCGGTGCAGACCGGACGCCCCACGGAACTTGACCGCGACGAGCCGCGCCGGGTGGCGGAGGCGATCCGGCTCATGGGGCTGAAGCATGCGGTCATCACATCGGTAGCGCGGGATGAGCTGCTCGATGGCGGCGCGGCGATCTGGGCGGAAACGATCCGCGCCGTGCGGGCGGAGAATCCTCAAACAGCCATTGAGGTGCTGATCCCCGATTTCAAAGGACGCTGGCAGGACCTCGAAACGGTGCTGGATGCCAAGCCCGATATTCTTAACCACAACGTCGAGACCGTTCCCCGCTTGCACAAGCAGGTTCGGCCCCAGGCCAAGTACGAGCGCTCACTCGAGATGTTGCGCCGCGCCAAGCAGGCAGGTTTCGTTACCAAGTCGGGGCTGATGCTCGGCATTGGTGAAAAGGAGAATGAAATCGCCGAGACGCTCCGGGACATGGCCGCCGACAAGCTCGATATTCTCACGCTCGGCCAATACCTCCGCCCTTCCGCCCAACATTTACCACTGCATCGGTGGGTGACGCCGGAAGAGTTCGCGCATTGGAAGAAATTCAGTCTCGACCTCGGCTTTCGCGTGGTGGAGTCGGGCCCGTTGGTGCGAAGCTCCTACCACGCCGATGAGCAGTCGGATGCTTTGGTGCCGGGAACCAGAATGCCTGGCATCGTGTGAAGATGCAACGGAGCCTCGCCCTTACGCTGGCCCTGATGTTCCTCTTCTTTCCGCGACTTCGTGCCGACCCGGCCCTGCACGCTCAGGTGCTGGTTTTTATTCCCGCCTACGAGGCCTCCAAGCTATACGATCCTAGTCTCGCCAAGAAGGGTGAGGATCCGCCGTGCGTCTGGGGGAGTATCGATGCGATCCGCAACTCGGATCTCTATCTCGGAATGCGGATGCCGAATCCGTTGCTCTTTGGACCGATGGTTACCGCCGGGCCGATTGATGTTTACGGCAAGTTTGTCGACGGCATCACGGAAGAGAATGATCGTGTGCCCGGCTTTCATCCCTACACGGCCGGGGCCGATTTCTTTATCTTCTCGTACGATTGGCGGCAGGAAATCGCCACCGTCACCGCACCGTTATTGGGGCGGGCCCTGGAGAAATATGCGCGGATTCATGCGGACCGGACGGGCATTCGCGCGGAAGATACCAAGTTCATTCTCGTGGGCCATAGCATGGGGGGGCTGGTGGCGCGCACGTTCCTCAGTGAAAATCCGCAATGGGCTGACCGGATCGCGGCGATGTACCTGGTGGGTGCGCCGAACCTGGGCTCGGTGAAGGCGATCAAGACGTTGGTGGTCGGCCCCGGTGGTCTCAAGGAAAATGCGGTGAGCTTTCCGGCATCACTCCTGAACCTGCTGCCCAACAATGTTGACGCCAACATCACCAAGTTGACGGCCATCACCCGGCCCAGTCTCTATGAGCTTTTGCCTTTTGACGATCCCCACTGGGAATGTGTCGCGGCGAATGGGAGCCGGTCGCGCGTTTCCGCCCAGGACCTGCTGACGGTGGGCCCGTGGGAACCCTATTGGCCCAGCCCGGAACTGG
Organism: uncultured Verrucomicrobiota bacterium; assembly: GCA_903863295.1. GTDB lineage: Bacteria > Verrucomicrobiota > Verrucomicrobiia > Methylacidiphilales > UBA1321 > JABDGH01. The sequence goes on from CAIPBM010000141.1 coordinate 5,096, forward strand.
AGCAACGCGTGGTGATTAACGATTGGTTGAAGAGAAGGCAGGCCGCAGGTGGCTTGAAGATCAACCTCGCCGAATGGGAGTTTTGCCAGAACCCCGATCTGCCCGCGCTGCAGAAAATCCTGGCCGAGGTTCGCGACTGGCGTTTAAGGATGGGGAGCCTCAGCTACACCAATACGCTGCTCACCCGGGCTGGTGAAACGACGCGGTTGAGAGTGATTGTAGGCACGGGATTAAAGACTCCGACGGGGCTGATCACGGAGGGGGCGCATGATTTTTCGCTGGCCCGCTACACCTATGAGCCGGATTACGATGGAGACGAGACCGTGACCAAGTCGAGTGCTCTGGATGACTTGCACCAGGACGCACCTAACGTCAAATTGCTCAGTGGGGTGCCCCACGGCAAGCTGATGACGGATCACCAGTTTCTCGATTACTTCTATGGCGAGGTCGCCCACCAGACCATGGTGGTGAAGCACGATAACGATGCGCCTGATATTCAAGTCATGCCCCCGGCGGTGAAGCTGGTGCCGGGGAGTTCGGTGCCGTAGGCTGAGGGCGGGACGTGACAAACGACTTTTGGGGTGTCAGCTTGAAGCTTATCTATGCGCCTTGGAATCTCTTTCCGGAGCCGTCACGCATTGCGGATGGGGGTCATGGGCGGATTGGTGGGCCTTGCGCTAGGGTTGGCGGTACCTGACCAGGTTTGGGCACAGGATACTTCCGTCAAGGAAGATGTGATCGCGCGGTATGAGCAAATCCTCGAGCGCGCACCGGTGGAGGGACCTTCCTTCGATAAATTGCTCCAGATTTATCAGGAGGGTGATGGACTCGAAAAGCTGGATGCCCGCTGGACGCCGATGTCGGCACAACCGGGCGCGAAGGGGGCGACTTATTCGCTCTTGCGAGGATTGTTGGCGGACCGCATGGGAAAGACCGATGATGCGCGGAAATACCTGCAAGCCGCGACTCAGGCCGCGCCGGATGATTTTTATGCCTGGATGGCCTTGGGCGATTTCGAAGTACGGCAGGGCAGATGGTCGGATGCGATCACGGCTTTGCAAAAAGGATTGGCCACGCCGGTGACGGGTGACGACCGGCTGTCGCTCTATCGCAAATTGGGTCAGGCCCAGGAGCGCAATCTGGATCTCCCGGCGGCGCTGGCCACCTGGCAAAAAATGGTCGAGGAATTTCCGAAAGACTCGTTTGCTCTGGAGGAAGCGGGCACGGCGGAACTCGATTCGGAACAATTCGACGAGGCGAAGAAGACGTTCCAGAAACTGGTCGACCTGACCGAGCCGAACAGCATGAACCGGGTGCAGGCCCTGATGCGGCTGGCGGAGGTGGATGACCGGCAGGGAAAGACCGAGGCTGCCGTTCACGGCTATGAGGCGATTCTGCCCCTGACGGCGGAATCGAGCTGGCTCAACCGGGAGTTGCGGGCGCAGATCGAGCAGGTTTACCGGCGGCAGGATGATCTCGCGGGGCTGGTCACCTATTACCAGAAATGGACGCAGGACAATCCGAAGGATGTGGAGGCGTTGCTGCTGTTGAGCGCCACGCTGACCGAACTTGGAAAGAAAAATGACGCGCTCGATGTCTTGCGGAAAGTGACGATCCTGGCGCCCGACCGACATGAGGTCCGGCAAAGTTTCGCCCAGGCCCTGGTGGAAGCGAAGCAGTACGATGAGGCGATCACCGTGCTGACCGCGCTCACCGCAGATGACCCGACCGAGCCGCGTTACTGGGAGACGATGGGCGATGCGCTTTGGCTCAAGACGCAACCACCGACGCCGGAGAGCAAGAAAGCGGTGTTGGACGCGTGGGGACATATTGCGCCGCCTGAATTCAAGGATGTTGCTGCGATTCTCGAGGTCGCGGATCTTTGCCGGGAACATAATCTCAATGATGAGGCGTTGGCGGGGTATCAACGGGCCCTGTCGATTTCGCCCGATGCGAGCGATATCCGCGAGAAGGCGGTCAAGCTTCTGGTCGACCTGAAGCGGACGGACGAGGCGTGGAAGCTTCTCGACCAGATGACGGACGGCAACCTCGGCACGGCGGCGAATTATCTTAAGCTGGCGACCCTCGACCAGCAGTTTGACCGCAAGGACGCGGCAGCGGCGGCGGTGCAGAAGGGACTGGCGTTCGACCCGAAGAACTTCGATTTGCTTTCAATGGAATGGAGCCAACTGGCCGAGGCGCAAAAGTGGAGTGATTGCGTGGCCCTGTTCGATCAGTTGATTACCGCCGCGCCGAACGCCTATTTTATCGATCAATTGGAAGCGCGTCAGCTTCAGGCTCTGGGTTCGGCGGGGACGCTGGAGGACACGGAAAAAAAGTTGAAGGAGAAGCTGGGGGCGGATCCGGGATTGACGGAGAACGAATTGCGGATGCTGCTCCGGATTATGATCCAGCAGTCGGACGGCGATATTCCGAAGGCCTTCGACGAGGCGCACCGCCGTTTTCCACAATCGGTCAGCCTGATCCGGATTGAGATCGACTACAACCGTCACATTGGTAATGACGATGCCGCCGTGGTGGCTTTGGAGAAGCTGGTCCAGACGGTTCCGCAACAGAAAGCGGACTGGCTCGGAGAGATCGTCCACGTGAGGCAGGACCAGGGTAATCTCGACGAGGCGCTGAAGGCGGCGCAGCAGATCATCGATGCCTCGCCCGCGAGCGCCGATGGCTATCTGCTTTATGCGGAAATCGCGTTTGCCGACGGCAAGACCGACGACGCCGTGGCGAAACTCCAGGCGGCGATCAAGCTGAGCGACAAGCCGAACGACGTTCGGCAACGCCTGGCCCGCTATTATCTGGAAGCCGGGCAGGGGGCGAAGGCGCGGGCGGTTTATGATGACGCGTTTACCGCCGCCGATAATCCGCAGGATAAGCTGGCCATGGTGCGCGCGATGACGGCGGCCTATTTTCAGGATGGGCAGATTGATGAGTTGATCAACCGGTTCAAGAAGGAGCAAAGCTCCGAAGAGGGGGGCTGGCGGTATGGGCTTTATCTCTCGACGATTTATGAGCAGATGGAGGATTACGGGGCGGCACGGCGGGAACTGGCGAAGTCGCTGGCCGTTCGTCCACAGGATACCGGCTTGCTTCACTCGCTGATTGGGCTTGCCGACAAGGAAGGCGATCGCGGGGAACTGTTGCGGTATCGGGAAATGCTGGCCGAAGCCGATCCGAGTCCGGCGAATGAGATGGCATTGGCCAATGAGTATGCGACCCAGGACAAGCCGGAGGAGGCTTGGCATGTCGTGCAGAAGAATCAGGCTGACGTGGTGAAAGATCCGTTGGGATGGAAAGATGTGCTGAACCAGATCACCAATCCAGAATACTCCGACAAGATCAAGGGTGTGTTGGAAGAGGCGATCCGGGCCAAGGGCGATTCGTTTGAGGGGAAATTCGCGCTCGTCCAGTTCCAGATGCAGCAGGACGACCTGGAGGGGGCCAAGAAAACCTTGTGGGAAATCATGGCCCAACCGTTGCCCCCTGCACCCCCGCCCCAGGCCGCACCGACGACAAAATCGCCGCTTCCGGTCGTAGTCCAGTACGGTTTTTTTCAGGACCCGCTTTTCCGGCGCACCTCGCAATCGTACATGGCGATCAATGAGGCGCAGCAACTGCTGGCCCCGCAGCAAGCCCGCAATCAGCTTCGGCAAATGAATATGGTCCGGATTTACAGCCGGATGGGAATATCAACCACGCTTGACCCGGCGGCGATCAAGGACCACGCCCTGATCTATCTCTCGGTCATCGCGGTGCAGCAGAAGCAGGCGGAGGATTTTCTCAAGGATCTTGAGGCGAAGTTTGAGGCCTGGCATTTACCGGTGTCCGAGAAGTTGGTGGCCTACACGTTGATCCAGGCGCGCGAACCTCTCCTGGCGACGATTGAGGAGCAGGCGAAATCGGGGCGCCCCGACAAGGACGTCGACAAGTTTGCTTACATGGTCTGCCAGCAATTTGCCTCCATCGCCAACGATGATGCAATGCGCAAACGGGCCCAGGCCGCACAGGACATTCTTGAGGCACGCCTGACGGACGATCCTTCGTTCAAGAATTTCACCGTGATGAGCAAGATCAGCCAGTTGGCGGCGGACCAGAGTCCGGAGGGAATCGCCAAGCGGAATGTAGCGGTGAATGATTACCTGAAGACGGTTGATCGCAAGGATCCTGAGGCGTTGTTGTCCGCGATCGGGCTTTGTGCGCAGGTCGGGAACTGGGCGGAGATCGCGAAAGCGGTGAACGATCTCAAGGCGACGGATCCCAACAAATGGAGTGTGTCGATCACGCAGCAACTCGGCTATCTGCCGATGAACATCCTGCAACAGGCGACCACGACCAAGCAGGTGATTCCCAAGGAAGTCATCCCGGTGGTCTTCGATTTGATGAAGCTCGGTTATCCGGCGACACCTCCGCGTCCGACGTTGCCGGGAACTTCCTCGAGTTCCATGGCCATGAACGCGTTTTATAACCAGAACACCTTTCCTCCGGCCAATCGCTTTTTCCCGGTCGATCGCGTCGGCATGCTGGAGCCGCTGTTCCAGCAGTTGAAGGCCCGGGACATGATGACCGACGTCTACGCGGCGCTCGACCAGCAGGAGGCTGGCTTCACCGATTGGCGCAAGATTTACCCTGAGTTATTGCGGGTTTATTTCCAGTGGTGGGACGGCAAGCACGACGACGCCATCGCTTCGGTCCGGAAGTTATTGGAGCACGATCCCTCGGATGACTGGCGACTCCTTCTGGCCTCGATGCTTTCGCTGGAACAGAAATATTCCGAGGCCATTCCCGTGCTTGAATCGGTCACGGCCCGCTACGGCCCCGACTACATCCGCACCCAGAAAGACCTGCTCCATAACGCGCGCCTGGCCAAGGACGATGCGACGGGACAAAAAGCGGGCCTGAGACTTTTGGCGTTGCGTCTACCCCAGCAGGACCAGATGCAAATTCTGGATGACCTGCGGAATGTGGGTCTCAAAGACAAGGCGGATGAAATCGTGGCCAAGCAATCCAAAGCCAATCCCGGCGGCAACGCGATGGCTGCGGCGCAGGCAAACAGCCAGCTGATGCGGACAATGATGGAAGCGATGAACCAGAACAATGAGACGCTGGCGTGCGACCTGGCGGGTCAGGTGCTTAAGCGCGATCCACTGGCGCAATCGCAGTTTGGGAACGAGAGCTACCTCCGCACCCAGGCGATCAACGCGTTGAAGAAATTCGGACGGCTGGAGAGCTACACCCAGGAGATTGAAAAGCAACTGGAGACAACGCCCGATTCCGTTCGCTTGAACTGGTTGGCGGGAGAAGCCTACGCCTCCATGCCGGACGTTGTGCGGGAATCGCGGGGCCTGTTGCCCGGCTATCACTGGCTCAAGCTGCAGCGGACGGGCAAGAAATTTGAGCTGTTTTATTCGCTGGATGGAACCACGTGGAATACCGGAGGCGAGGACGAGGTCGACCTGCCGCCTAAGCTTTATATTGGAACCTGGGTTCTTGCGATGACCAGCGCACCGCCGACGCACGCTACCTTTGACCAGATCGCGCTGACGGGAAAAGTATCCATGGCGGATGCGGCTCCTCCGGCGGTACCCCCACCAGTTCCAGTAACACCATCGACCGGTGCCGTGACGAATGCCGCGCCTGTTGCCGCCCCTCCCGCCGGACCGGCACCCGCACCATGGCAGCAGACAGACATCGGAAAAGAGACGGCCCCCGGAACGACCGACCCTGGAAGCGCGGCCAATTCGTTGATGGTGACCGGTGCTCTGAGCGGCGAAGTCTTCTCGGCAAAGAACGACACCTATCATTTCGTCTACCAGATGCTCGACGGTGATGGCAGCATCGTCGCGCGGATTTCCGATATTTACGCGGAGCCTGACAATACGAACTGCGGCTTGATTATGCGGGAATCCCTGGATCCGACGAGCCGCGGAGTGGGCACCTCCGTGAGTCGCCGCCGAGGCGTGGTCTGGCAAGTGCGCGCCACGGCGGGAGTTCCGTGGACCTACAAGACTCATCACGAATTCCTCATTCCCGGTTGGATGAAACTGGCGCGTGCAGGAAAGAAGATCGCCGCCGCTTATTCGAGTGATGGCCTAAAGTGGAGTGAGATTTTCAGTCGGCAGGCCGCCATTAGTTCCACGGCATTGGCGGGATTGTTTGTCCGTACAGACCAGAGCGATGGCAAAGCGGCCTGGTCGGAGGTGAAGGTTAACGGCACGGCGGTGACTCCGGCCGCTGGTGGGATAGCTCCTGCACCCTGGCAGGAGACCGATATCGGTACATGGGCGAATCCAGGGAAGGTGAGCTGGACAGCGACGGGCCTCGAGATGAACGCACCCTCCGGGATCGATTCTGATGACGATAGTCGTCCCTTTGGCGGCTACCTCTATGAGCCGTTTACCGGCGATGGTGAGATTATCGCCAGGCTCGACGACCTGACTCCGCCCAATTCCGCCAAGACCGTGGCTGGGCTTTCGTTCCGCGATACGAAGGAAGTCGATTCGCCTGATTTCCATTTCGTGTGCGCGTCAAACGGCGAGGCCAGCTTCTTCTTCAAGACCGATGCGCAGGCCCGGTCGATCCAGTATTTCAAGCGGGTGGCGGAGTTGGATCCGAAGAACCAGACCGTCTTGGTGAACCTTGCCGAGCAGCTTCGCCAGGCCAAGAAGCCGGGAGCGGCGGCCGATCTCTACGCCTCCATTCTGAAGTCCGATTTCAACTCCGGCATGACGCAATATTACAATGTGGTCCAGGCCTTCCAGGAAGCGAACCGGTTGCCGGAGCTGATCAAGATCATCGAGGATTGGACATCGCCACCGCTGAATCCCATGGGCGGCGGAGGCATGGACATGTATTCGGTTCTCATCCAAGTGGCGGGTCAATTGAAGCAGAACAATCATCTACCCGAAGCCGAGCGGGTCTACCGGAAGGCGTTGACGGTCGATTCATTCCAGTCGAAGCAGGATGGCGTTGCGTCCCTTGTAGAGGTTCTGATGGACGAGAACCGCCGGGACGATGCCGGTGCGGAAATCGAAAAATGGATGACCGATAAAATCACGCCCGCTACCCCTGCGCCGGCTCCTATTTTGGGCTTTAATATCCGAATCCAGAACCAGGCTGCAAATTGGCTGCAATCGATGGGCTGGAGCCAGAACGGAATTCTCGTGATCCCGATGATCCGCTTTCTGGAACTGGCCGATGACTTGGGGCTTTCGGCAAAATTACAGCAGGAGCTAAAGGCAAAAATGGCCAAGAATCCCCCGGCAGCGAATGGGGGACAAATAGACCAGGACCGGATGACCCTCATCCTGCTTGCCATTATCGCGCGCGATCCGGGGTATCGACCTGATGTCGAAAAAATGCTCAAGGATTATCCGGCTTCCACGCTCCAGATGGGCGTCAATGCCAATGCGTTTCTCATCCTGGCGCAGCAGTTGGAGAAATGGCCGGAGGAGCGCCCCATGGCCTTGCGACTGATCAAGCAGGTCTATGAGGGGATGAGCTCCAATGGCAATAATATCTTCTTTCAGAACATCGCAGGGCTGCAAACGGCGCGGATTGCGATCTCGGCGGGAGACCATAAGACGGCGCAGGATACCCTTCGCCATCTGGGGGATAGCTTGCGCGAACAGCGCGCCTTGAATGGCAACCAGATTCAGCTTGAGCAGGCCCTGATTATTGTCCGCTGGATGTTGCGCGAGGGAATGTTGAAGGAGGCCTCCGCGTTGCTGGCCGACCTGAAGACCGACCCGCAGCTCAACAATGGGAACACCTACTACCAGCAGAAGATCGACCAGATTGAAAAGGAGATCGCATTTGCCAAGGGCGAGAGCAGCCCGGTCGCCTTGGTTTATGGATTGGCGGAAGGGGAGGGGAAAGCCAAGGCGAAAGGGACGGTCTTTTTCTGGCAGATTAACGCCGGTGAAAAAGTGCCGAACAACGTCCCTTATTTCTCCAACACCTCCTGGATGGAAGGCGTTCCAGTCCGGCCAACCGATTACAAAATTGAAGTCAGTGGTGGGCCCGATAAACTGCATCTGGCGCACATCGCTTCCTTTGAGAACGTGTCCACGCGCGGAAGTGCGGCGATCAAGATTCCGGCCGGGATGCAGGTCGTGCAGGCCATGCTCCAGCGAACCAAACCGGTGCCGCTGCCTCCGGGTAGTCCCACTCCTTCGCCAGCGCAGGTTTCGCCGGTGTCTGCACCAGCGGCGGTGGGTCATGTCTTACCGCTGGGGACGGGGGATAATCTGCTGAAGAACCCCGACTTTATCATCTCACGGGACCCAACGGGCAAGGCTGAGATTGTTGGATGGAAAGGCCTGGCCACCGATTCCGTTTCGCATGAAACGGGAGGGCCGCTGCCATCCGGGGGCTATGAGTCGCTTGAGGTGAATAACGGGAATTTTGGCGGAGCGGAGATTGTCAGTGAACGGATCTCGATTCAGCCCAATACCGATTATGTCTGTGGGGGTTGGATGCGGTTCTCCGGTAATATTCAGTTCCGGTATCTCAACGCGGACGGGAAGGTGCTGAACAACAATGAAAGCGGTTATGGCGGGAATGAGGATGACCTCCGCTGGCGCTCGTGGATTTTTGCAGCGAAGGTGGATGGTGCACCGGAAGGTGCGTTGGTCTTCCCGCCGGGGACGGCATTCATGGAGATTGCCTTCAAACCTAACCAGGACTGCGATCTGGCCGGGTTGGCTTTCCGGGTGCAGCCTGTTGCCGTGGTGGAAAAGAAATAGCCGTCGAATAACCAATCGGTGGCTATAGCATTTTCATAAATTCTATGGCCGGGTGGATCTATATCCTGAAAGGATAACATTCTATAGCCCAGGGTTGGCGCAACAGCGCCTACCCTGGGTCAGCCTTCCCTGCAGACTACCCTGTAGGGGTAGAATCGCCTTTGAAAGCGCGCCTGATTCAACGCTTACAGCGTAGGGAACTCGTGCCGGGTTCCCAGGGTAGGCGTTGCTACGCCAACCCTGGGCTATAGGATTGCCAGCCTTTCAGGCTGGCCACAGAATGAATGAAAACGCTCTACCACAGATGTTCGGAGAGCTCCTTTCAGGATGCTCTGAAACCAGTTGAGGGCATGGAGGTCGCTGCATGATCGACCATCCATTGGCGCCCCCCTGTGGCCTGCCACCACCCGGACAACTCGAGACCTCTGAGAAAGTCCCGGAGGGACTTCCGAAAGTAGCCCGGCGATTCATCGCCGGGTTTTAAATTCAAGCAGGCAAGCGTCCCAAAGGGACGCTTGAAATACGTCTTTTCAAAGGTAAATCGGTATCTCTTCAACCGTCCCTCCGGGACGGTCTCCTATTCTTGCTCCTACCCGGCGATAAATCGCCGGGCTACTTTCAACGGTCCCTTCGGGACCGCAACCGAACTTTCTCAGAGGTCTCGAGCTCCGGGCCACCTTTTACGACAGCGGCAATGGAAAGGGGGCTACGGCTTCCGCAAATCCAACGTCAGCGGGAAGGCTTCGCGTGAAGGCGGCAGTGGCGGGACAAACATCGGTCCGGGTGTGTGGCCGAAGGAACGGAAACGGGAAAGACGGCGTCCTTCCGCTTCGTTGGAATTGATCGGCATCGTGGTCCAGTTGCGACCGCCGGGGCTGGAGACGTAGTAGACGCAACCACCGAGGGAGCGTCCGGTCCAGCTATCGACGATGTCGAACGTGAGGGGGGCATCAACGCCAATGGTCGGGTGCAGCGCCTCCGGCGGCTGCCAGGCGCGGAAACGGACGCCAGCCACAAACTCACCGGCGCTTCCGGTGGGATGGAGCGGAACGCGACGGCCGTTACAGGTGACGATGTGGCGTCCTTCAATGGCGTTCTCAACCTTGACCTGGAGTTTCTCGACCGAGGAATCGACGTAACGGACGGTGCCGCCCGGGGTGCCTTCCTCGCCAAGGACGTGCCAAGGTTCCAGTGCGGTGCGAAGCTCCATGTTCACGCCGTTGTAGGCGACCTCACCCTGCACGGGGAAGCGGAACTCGATATGCGGGGCGAACCATTCCTGCTTGAAGGGATAGCCGGAGTACTTGAGATCGTCGACCACGTCTGCGAAGTCTTGCGCACAGAAGTGAGGCAGGAGGAAGCGGTCATGCAACTGGGTGCCCCAATGAACCGGCTGGCCCTTGTACGGTTTGTCCCAGAAACGGGCAACCATGGCGCGAAGCAGGAGCTGCTGGGTGAGGCTCATCTGGGCGTGAGGCGGCATTTCATAGCTGCGGAGTTCCAGGAGGCCAAGGCGGCCTGCCGAGCCCTCCGGCGAGAAGAGCTTGTCGATGCAGAACTCGGCGCGGTGGGTGTTGCCGGTGACGTCGGTCAGGATGTTGCGGAAGATGCGGTCGACCAGCCAGGGCGGGACGTGACCGAACTCGGGCACCTGGTTGAACGCGAGCTGCAATTCGTAGAGAGAATCATTCCGGGCCTCATCGATGCGGGGCATCTGGCTGGTCGGGCCGATAAACATGCCCGAGAAGAGGTAGGAGAGCGACGGATGATTCTGGTAAAACCCGACCAAACTGCGGAGCAGATCGGGGCGGCGCAGCAGCGGACTGTCGATGGGGGTGGCCCCGCCAAGGACGATATGATTACCGCCCCCGGTGCCGACGTGACGGCCATCAAGGAGGAATTTCTCCGCACCGAGATCGCAATGACGGGCTTCCTCATAGAGCACCTCGGTATTGCGGACGAGCTCAGGCCAATTCGCCGCGGGCTGGAGGTTGACTTCAATAACGCCCGGGTCAGGCGTGATCTTGAAATTCTGGATGCGATGATCATTGGGCGGCGTATAGCCTTCGACACGAACCGGTAGTCCCATTTCCTCGGCGGTATCTTCCACGGCCGCGATGAGATCGAGATAATCCTCGGTATACGCGGTAGGCGGCATGAAGACGTGGAGCGTGCCTCCACGGGCTTCGGCGCAAATGGAGGTGCGGACGACGTTGGTGTCCGGCATACCTTGCGGGACGACCGGGTAATCGCGGCTGCTGACGAGCTTGCCATCGACCATTCTTTTGGTGTGACGCTCGGGAAGAGGCAGGGCGGCACGGCGCTCGGTTGGATCCTGCTCGACGATCTGAACCGCATCGCTCGCCTTGGCCCAAGGCAACGATTCGAGCGGAAGACGATAGCCCATGGGGGAATCGCCGGGGATGAGCATCAGCCGTTCCGTGCGGAGTTGCCAGATGCTGGAGAGCCAGGGACGTCCGGGGCGGAAGTTGTCGCGCAAGATGGGTAGCGCATGGCCAACGACGGAATCGAGGCCTTGGGCGAAGACTTTGGCGAGGCGGGCGCGATCCTGCTCATTCTTGATCTTGGCATCGAGGCTGGAGACGTTGTAGGGAAGGCGTCCCTCCTCAAAGAGGTAATGATAGACGTCCTCGTAAGCATTGCGGACGAACTTGGTGTCGAGGCCCAGCCGGTCAGCGAGCTTCTGGAGAAAGAGGCCCGAGTGTTCCGGAGTTGCACCGTAGTCCTTGCCGGTTTCCGCCACGAGATCGTAATCGCTCCAGATCGGTTCCCCATCCTTGCGCCAGTAACAGCCATAGGCCCAGCGGGGGAGAATTTCACCCGGATACCATTTGCCCTGGCCGTAATGGAGCAGCGCACCGGTGGCGAACTTATCGCGCAGCCGCTTGAGCAATTTCTCGCCCTTGGCCTGCTTTTCCGGGCTGAGTGCGGTGAAATTCCATTCCAGGCCATCGCGATTGGTGGTGGAGACGAAGGTCGGCTCACCGCCCATGGTGAGGCGAATGTCCTGGGCCATCATCTCCTCATCGATCTTGCGACCCAGCGCTTCGATTTCGCGCCATTGGCTCTCGGTGTAAGGAAGAGTGACGCGCGGGGTTTCCAAGACGCGTGCGACTTCCATGTGGAAATCAAACTTGGTTTCGATCTTCTCCTCTTCGTTAATGGCACCGCTGATGGGGGCTGCCGTGACTGGATCGGAGGTGGCGGCGAGTGGAATATGGCCCTCGCCCGCTAGGAGACCGGAGGTGGGATCGAGTCCAACCCAGCCTGCGCCGGGAAGGTATACTTCCGTCCAGGCATGGAGATCGGTGAAATCGGCTTCGGGACCGGCTGCACCGCCATCGACAGGCTTGACGTCGGCGGTGAGCTGAATCAGGTAGCCGGAAACGAAGCGCGCGGCCAGACCGAGCTGGCGGCAGACCTGTACGAGGAGCCAGGCGGAATCACGACAGGAACCGGTCTTGAGACCGAGGGTTTCCTCGCACGTTTGCACGCCGGGCTCAAGCCGGACGATGTAGCCAACCTCATTTTTGACCAACCCGTTGACATCGACCATGAAGTCGATGGTGTTGCGCTTGGCGCGGGGGATTTTATTGAGAAGCGTGCGGAGGCGCGGCCC
>CAIPBM010000142.1 GCA_903863295.1 uncultured Verrucomicrobiota bacterium
GGCAACGGTTCCGGGCTTGTCGAGCGACCCGTGCGGAACTTAAACCGGCCATCGCTCCTAGGCGGTGACCAACGTCCCGATATTCTCGCCCAGGACGACCGAGCGCAAATTGCCCGGCTTGAACATGTCGAACACCACGATGGGCACTTCGTTGTCCATGCAGAGCGAGAACGCGGTCGAGTCCATGACCTGGAGACGATTCACCAGCGCGTCGGCGTAGCTGACCTGCGTGTAGCGCTTCGCCTTCGGATTCTTGCGCGGATCGCTGTCGTAAATGCCATCGACCTTGGTCGCCTTCAACAAAATTTCCGCGCCCAGCTCACTCGCGCGCAGGGCCGCCGCCGTATCGGTGGAGAAAAAGGGATTACCCGTGCCGGCCACAAAAATCACCACGCGCCCCTTTTCCAGGTGACGCACCGCGCGGCGACGGATGAAAGGCTCGGCCACGTTCTTGACCTCAATGGCCGTCTGTACACGGGTGTTCACGCCCACTTTTTCCAGCGCCTCCTGCAAGGCCATGCCGTTGATGATCGTCGCCAGCATGCCCATGTAATCGGCCGTGCTCCGGTCCATCCCGCGGTTGGCCGAGGTGATGCCCCGCCAGATGTTACCGCCGCCGATGACCACCGCCACCTGCACGCCCAGGGAATGGATTTCCGCGACTTCCATTGCGATCTTCTCCGTCAGCACCGCATCAATGACCTCCTGCTTGCCGGCCAGGACTTCCCCGCTCAGCTTCAAGATAATCCGTTTATAGACAGGTTTTTGGGCAGCACGACGACGGGCCAGGCGATTGGGCATAGTAATTATGAGAATCTAACCAAATGTCGCCCGTTGTCGATCTTCTCATTCACGCCAGGGCGTTCGACGGTTACAACTTCCCTCGTTCCCAAGTTGCACTTGGGAACGCCCTTGCTGAGGCCATTTCATGGCCGATCCAAACGCGCCAAGTCCTCCGGTGGCCCGGGCTACTTGTTGCCCGGGTCGCCAAAGGCACAGGAAGCGATCTGATCCCCAGGTTGCATTCCGGTGCGTTTCAAGTTGACATCACCGTATTTTCAGTATTTATTGAAAATATGAACGAGAAGCCCGAAACCCCCGATCCACTCACCGCCGCCCGCGATGAATTCATCTCCCAGTGGGGCGCCATGGGCGGGGCCTGGGGCATCAACCGCACCATGGCCCAGGTTCACGCGCTTCTCATGACCAGCGAGAAAGCCCTCACCACCGACGACGTCATGGCGGAACTCCGCATCAGCCGCGGTAATGCCCACCAAAATCTCCGCGAGCTCGTTGGCTGGGGCCTTGTCCGCAATGTCATCCGCAAGGGCGAACGCAAGGAATACTACGAGTCAGAAAAAGATGTCTGGCGCATGTTTTGCACCATCGCCCGCGAACGCAAACGCCGGGAAATCGAGCCCGCGCTCCGGGCCCTCCGGGCCTGCGAGGAGCAGACCCGTTCCCTCCGCGGCGAGAAAGCCGCTGCCTTCAACCGCCAGATCAAGGCCCTCTCCGAATTCCTCGCCCAGATGGACGCCATCATGGACCGCATGTCCAAGTCCGAGCAAAGCGCCATCATGCCACTCCTGCTCAAAATCTTCGCCAAGACAAAATAACCGAAAGGAACCCTCCCATGAAAACCCGCAAAGCCACCCTCCGTCGCAAACCCAAAACCAAGACCCTTCATTTAACACCAACTTTCATAAATTATCGAAAATATCGGAATCACAAACGCTACGTCCACCCTGACCTGCTCTAGTCCCACGCTTAAAGCAACTCTAGGACCGTCCTACCTTCCTCCCCGGTAGCTGCCGATGTCCCTATCGGCGGATGTCTTCTCTCCGGGACAGCCGTCGCACTCCGCGCGACGGATCACTTCAGAGGCTCCCTAAAAGCCCTCATCTTCCTCTCTCCGCCCCATCCGGATACCCTGATCAAAAATAATTTCGTCCGCTCACTTGACATGCAACCATTTAGTTGCATATAGTCACCCTCGATGGACGCAGTCTTCAAAGCCTTGGCCGACGCCAGCCGCCGTAAATTGCTCGATGCCCTGCATCAGGACAACGGTCAGACCCTGACCCAACTCTGCAGTCAGCTCGACATGACCCGGCAGGCCGTCACCAAGCACCTCAGGCTCCTGGAAGCGGCGAACCTTGTCGCCACAATCTGGCATGGGCGCGAAAAACTGCACTATCTCAATCCCGTACCGTTGCACGAGATCTACGCCCGCTGGATTGGCAAATACGATCACCCCCGCCTCCAGGCGCTCGGCGATCTCAAAAAGCATCTCGAAACCAACCGCAAGGAACCCCATGGAAAAACCTGAATTCGTCTACGTCACCTACATCCACAGCACCGCCCAGAAAGTCTGGGAAGCTCTCACCACCCCCGGGATCACCCGCAACTACTGGGGCGGCATCTACAATAAATCCGACGACTGGGCCAAGGGTTCCCGCTGGGAACACATCAACGAGAAGGACAGCGAACCCCTCTACATCTTCGGCGAAGTCCTTGAAAGCAGTCCCTACACCCGCCTCGTCCTGAGCTGGATCGACCCCGATGACACCACGGACAAGTCCGTTGTCACCTACGAGCTCGAACCTTTCGACGACATGGTCCGCCTCAAGGTCATCCACGGCAACTTCAAGGACGGCGCCCGCATGATCAACTCCATCACCAAGGGCTGGCCCATCGTCCTCTCCAGCCTCAAGTCCTACCTCGAAACCGGCAAACCCATCGACCTCTGGAAAGCCAACAAAAAATAAGCGCACGTCCCAAGGCAACCGTCGCACGCCGTGCAGCGGTGTCCTCGTGTCTCAGGTAGCCGTTACGCGCCGCGCAACGGCTGCCTCCCCCGCTGGCCCGGTCAACTTCATGCCCGTGTGCGCCCCGCACACAGAAAGCGTTTTAACGATTACTCTCCATCTCGTCCGAAAATGAAGAGGAAAAAAGGCTGACGCGCCCGGTCTTAAATCCCACACTCAATCCGTCAGCCTTCCCGGCGTGACCAGCGCCATTTTCATGCAAAACACAAATTTGAATTTTGCGATTATTGGCGCGGGAATCGGTGGCTTAACCGTGGCTCTAGCCCTCAAGCAGCAAGGATTTGGAGTCGCTGTTTACGAGCGCACATCCGTCATGACTGAAATTGGTGCGGGCCTTTTGCTCAGTCCCAACGCCGTTTCCATCCTGGATGCGCTTGGTCTCAGAGAAGAATTGCGCACCATTTCCATTGAGACGCCGGAGTGGCGGGTCCTCAATTCAAACGGTGCGATCCTCGCAAAAATCCACCCTCAAGTGGGGGAGGTTCCAGGACTCAGTCTTCGCCGTTCCGATCTCCAACAGCTCCTTGTTCGCCGTCTGGAGCCCAATCTCATCCACCTCGACTTTGAAGCGATCCAAATCACGCCCGGAAAGGATGGCCGCAGGTTGATCGATTTTGCCAATGGCGAGCAGGTGACCCATGACTGGGTTATCGCCGCAGATGGTATCCATTCTCAAATTCGCAATAGTTTCTTTCAGGAGACGGTGCAGCGTCGAAGTCATTACGTCGGATGGCGCGCGATGGTCGATTTTATTCCCAAGGGGTGGGAGAACGGCATGGTCACGGAAACCTGGGGCAGGGGTATGCGCTTTGGCCTGGCATCGACTGGATCAAACCGATGCTATTGGTACGCCAGTGCCAATCGTGGGTTTGATCAAGCGACTAAGTTGGAAGAACGGAAACCGCTTCTTCTCCAGCTTTTCAAGGAGTGGCATCACCCTGTCAAGGATGTCCTCTCGGCCACGCCCCACGGGCAAATTCTGGAAACTTCCATCGCCGAGCGGCCGGTTCCCAAACACTGGCACAAAAATGGCGTCATACTCTTGGGCGACGCCGCTCACGCCATGACGCCAAATTTAGGGCAGGGCGCGGCCATGGCCGTTGAAGACGCCTGGGAATTGAGCGAATGCCTGAAAAATAATCCCACCATTTCCAGGGCCTTAAATCTTTACGAACAGCACCGTCGCCATCGCGTTCAAATCGTGCAGTGGGCTTCCCGCTGGGTCGGTCTTGCCATTCAGACAGAATCACCGTTTCTCTGTGCAATCCGGGATAATCTGGTCAGGATCACTCCGTCATTTGCTACCCGGGCATCTCTCCGATGGATCTTTCAGCCCAGCGTAAAGGACTGAAATTTTGCAGAAATAATGTTAGTCTCGAACCAATGAATGAGGCCCTTCCAACATTGAATGAACTGGGAAGAGACCTTCTCCATGTCTCTCGATGGGCCGTCTATATCTCGCTGGGTTTTCCGTTCGTGCTGACCTTGGGCTTCTTCATCTTCAGTCTGGTCGGTTGGTGGTTTATGGCCCTCCTTTGCCCGGTTTTGCTCAGCTTTTTTACTTACGCCTCGATCTCTCATGATCTCGTTCACCGGACGCTTGGCCTGCCTAAAGCTCTGAATGAGGCTTTACTCAGCGTGATTGAACTTCTCGCGCTGCGTTCAGGACACGCCTACCGGGCCTCACATTTTCTTCATCACGCCAAGTTCCCCTCCGGAGATGATTTGGAAGGTGCCGCATCCGGAATGTCTTTTTTCCAGGCATTGGCCGATGGCTTTACGCTCCAATTCCGCATTTGGTTTCACGCGCTGAGAATGAGTAAGAATGATCGTTTGTGGATTGTCTGGGAAGGAGCCGCCATCCTGGTTTTGCTTGGCCTTGGTCTTGCGGCAATTCCTTGGACGGTACTCCCGGTTTTATATTGTGGCCTTGTCATCCCAGGCAGTTGGATTTATCCGTTCATGACCAGTTGGGTTCCCCACGATGCCAGCGGCACCAGTGAGCTTACTCAAACCCGACTTTTTCGAGGCCAGGTGGTTCGATTTCTCGCCATCGAGCATCTCTACCACTTGGAGCACCATCTCTATCCTCAAGTCCCCCATCACCGCTGGCCCGATTTAGCGAAACGTCTCGATCCTCATTTTCAAAAACTGGGACTACCCTCCATTAAACTCTGGTTCTAGGATGAATTCTGTTTCTACTCCATCGCGCCACTTCCTGCCCGCTCTTCTTGCCGATGGACGTCCCCTGCTATCACTCACGGGTATCGCACTCTTGTTATCGGGTGGCTTCGCCTTGTTTCTTTCTGCCACGGGTGCTTTCCTGCCGCAGGACGTCGACTATCTTGGCATGCGCGTTCAGGATCTCTGCGGTATCGGCCAGTGTCGGATTGTGCATTTCATGTTCCATGATCGCGTCTCCTTCGGAGGCGTGCTCATCTCCATCGGAACGCTCTATTTATGGCTGGCAGAATTTCCATTAAAAGAGGGTGAGGCCTGGGCGTGGTGGACTTTTTTTGTCTCCGGGCTGACGGGATTCGGAAGTTTCCTTTGCTACCTCGGCTACGGCTATCTGGATACCTGGCATGGGGTTGCCACGCTTTTTCTTTTGCCGGTTTTCATCTTGGGAATGTGGCAAAGTTTTGCGCTGCTAAAGGAGAACCGGACGATAACTTCACTCGTCTCCAATTTAAGAAAAATTGAGTTCACTTCTGGAACGGGCATCGGCCTCATCTGTCTTCTCTTGACTGGAATGGGAATGATGGGCGCTGGGGCCGTGATCATGATTGTGGGTATGACCCGCGTCTTTGTTCCGGAGGATTTGCTGTACCTTCGCCTGACGGCCAGCCAGATCACCCTGATCAACCCCCATCTCCTTCCATTAATCGCCCATGACCGCGCCGGTTTTGGTGGCGGCCTATTCTCCACTGGAGTTCTCGTCTTGTTGATTACCCTGCATGCGCGACCCGCACCGCATCTCTGGCAAGCCCTCGCCCTGGCGGGGACAACAGGATTCGTCTGTGCCATCAGCATTCACTTCTGCATCGGCTATCTGGTCTTTAGCCATCTGGCCCCCGCCTTTGCCGGAACGGGTCTCTTCATGACAGGAATGGCACTAATTTTTAAGGACTGCTTTGCTAAGCCGGTTTCCCCCCGTTAGCGAACTGGGGGAAAAAATGCTCCATATTTTAGCGTCAACTCTCCCCCCGTCGATCCCCAAACGTCCCCCAGCCTCCTCTAAAGACATCCGAGACACGCCAGCCTAAAAAAAGAAGGGCCGTTGTCTCCCTAAGCCAGCCCCCACCTCAACCAAACACCGCGCGGCAAATCACGACCGATGCGATGGGCCCGACGACATCGGCCACCAAGCCAGCGGGAATGGCGTGGCGCGTCTTCTTGATCCCGACGGAGCCAAAGTAAACCGCGATGACATAGAAGGTCGTCTCCGAGCAGCCGTAGAACGTCGCGGCGGTCAGCGTGATGAGACTGTCGGGGCCGTTGCTCTTGATCAGGTCGGTCAGCAAGGCCAGCGAAGCGGTGCCGCTGAAGGGCCGGATCACCGCAATGGGCACCAGCTCCGACGGGAAGTGAAGCAGGTTGGTGATCGGCGACAAAAGCCACGTGAGCAGAACCATGCCGCCCGCAGCCTGAAACATCCCCACGGCGGCGAGCATGCCGACCACATAAGGCAGGATGCGGAGCATGACCTGGAAGGCCTCCTTGCCACCCTCGACAAATTCCTCATAGACCGGGATGCGGCGCAGCGCGGCGTAAAGGGGAAAGAAGAGAATCAGCCAAGGAATGGCGAGCAGGGACAGGGCCTTGACCATCCGCACGGGAAACGCGTGCTGGGCGTCGTCGGGCGAAAGCGGCTGCCCGATCCATTGAGGAAAGGTCATCGATAAAAGCATGGCCAGAAAAAGACCGGCCACCGCAGCCAGGATCCATTTAGAGCCGGGCACCCAGGGGAGAGACGCATCGGCATGGACAGTTTGTTCCTGAACCTTTTCCCCTTCGCTCTGGGCGGCGGGGAAAACCGGAAGCTCTGCTGAAGAAAGCGCCGTGCCCGTGGCGTGTTCAAGGGGAGCGAGCCGGTACCACGGACTCCGTTCCAACAGCTTGCAGGCGGTGATTGCCGCCGCGTGAGCGATGGCGGTCGCGGCGAGCGATGTGCCGATAATGACCGTTGGATTCCGGCTGTGGGCCGCGGCGAGGAGAGCGATGACCGAGACCGGGATCAGCGTGATGGAGCTGGTGTTGATCGCCAGCAGCATGCACATCGCATTGGTCGCAGTGCCGGGGCGTTGGTTGAGCTTTTCCAACTCGCTCATCGCGCGGAGGCCGAGAGGCGTTGCGGCATTATTGAGGCCGAGGATATTTGCGGCCATGTTCATGATGATCGCGCCCATCGCGGGATGATCGGGCGGCACTTCCGGGAAGAGCCAGACCATGACCGGTTTCAGCGCGAGTCCGAGTCGATGGACGAGCCCCGCCTTGTCGGCCAGTCGCATAAGACCCAGCCAAAGCACCATCACGGCGAGCAA
>CAIPBM010000143.1 GCA_903863295.1 uncultured Verrucomicrobiota bacterium
CTCGGCTTCATCGTTTTCAGCTACGTCATCATGTGCAACGTGACCTACGGCATGAACCTGCGTTACGCCAATATGTGGGATTTTCCACTCCGCTATCTCGCCCTGGGACCGGTTTTTCTCTGGGCGAAATCAATCGAAGGGACGATGCCGCGACGCCTTTTTCTGGCCAGCGTCGTTCTCGCCCTGGCCATTTTTGAATTCGCCAACTACCTCAAGATTTTTGTCTCCGGCACCGTCTACGATCCAATTCCAGCCAGCTTGCTGCAGGCCCTCGATATCCTGAAGCCTTCCGAAAATTAGAGCCTTCGCACGCTCCAGATCGCTTCCTCCCGGCAGGCGGTGATGGCAAGTAGTTTCACTTCGAATCCCGCTGATCGCAGCAGGTTCTCAAATAGCTTGGGCGTGTAGCGCAGACTGGTGAAGATCCGGAAAGGCTGCTCGATCGCGGGTGAAAAAGAATGGCCCCATTGCTTGAAAGCCTCGCCCGATTTCCAGCGTGCTTGCCCGAGGAAGGCGGGAATTCCCTCAACCTCTCCGATCACCATCCCGGGCGATTCCAGCCGCTGCTCCAGTCCCCACTGCTCCAATCCCGCCGCCAGCCAAGCGAGCGTCTCCGGGTTATCGTATTGCGGCAAGACCCGTTGCATGGCGCTCGCAGGCTCATTTCGTCCGCCATCCTGAACGGGGGCCAGATGGGCATTGATCAACATAACATCGCCGGGGCGCAGGACGGCTTGGATAAGGCGAACGACTTCCGAAGGGGCGAAGTTCGGAACCAATCCAAAAAAGGTGATCAGCCGTGGGAGCTCGCTTTCCATGCTACCCAGCCACTCCCGCAAAAAAGCAGACTCGGTGAGATCGCAGACGAGACTTCTTTCGTGAGCAGCCCCCGCACGGATCAGTTTCTGCGCCGATTCCAGAACAAGATCAGAACTCACATCGATGGCGGCGAAAATCGCGTCCCGCTTGCAGGCCCGTAGCTTTCCATAAAGTTCCAGTTCCTTGGCCCCGGTGCCGCAGCCGAGGCCAACCAGGAGACACTTCTCCGCCGGAAAACGATCCAAGGCACTGGCAAAAGCGTCCCGATAAATCCGGGTGAATTCGGGATTTCCATGCAGGGGCGAATGCTTGAAAAAGACGTCCCGCCATAAGCTGGCCTGGTGCGAGGTGACGTAGAGCGCCTTCGGATCCATCCGGTTGGCCTGGAGAGAGCGGATCGCGGCTACCTGCAAGTTTTCCACTTCCACGGACGGATGAACGTCGATGGCCAGATCGGGCGAGCCGGATTCGGTGAGCATCTCCTTAACAGAGCGTCTCAAGACCCATTTGTCGAGGGCGCCTTGGGGTGCGCCCGGATATCCCGAAAAAGTGCATCTCACATTTTGCTTCAGTGCAGTAAAGCGGCTACGATATTGTTATGACTCCTTCCTGGCTCCGCTCCCTCATCGCGCTCTTTCCCAAGGGTCTTGTCGTCTCCGATCCCGCGACGCTGGCCGCCCACGCAGGCGACGCCTGGTTCGCCAGCACGCTTCCGCAGGCGGTGTTTTTCCCTCGCAAAGCCGAGCAGGTCGCCGAGCTTCTACGTTTTGCGAACAAGCACAAGATTCCGGTCACGGCTCGCGGGGCTGGTCGCGGCTACGTCGGCGGATGTGTCCCCAAAAAAAGCGGAATCGTCGTTTCCTTCGTACGCATGAACCGGGTGATCGAGATTAATCCGGTGGACGGTGTCGCCGTGGTACAGCCAGGAGTTATCACCGGCCAGTTTCAGGCCCAGGCTCTTCAACTCGGCCTTCTTTATCCCCCCGACCCCGCCAGCCTTAAGGAATGCTCGTTGGGCGGTAACGTCGCGACTAACGCGGGGGGCCCGCGGTGTCTGAAATATGGCGTCACTCGACACTATGTGCTCGGCCTGCAGGTCGCCCTGGCTGACGGCACCCTCGTCCGGGTCGGTGGCCGGACCCAGAAAAACAAGAGTGGCTTTGACCTCGTCGGAATCTTTGTCGGATCGGAAGGCTTGCTGGGACTGGTCACCGAAATCACCCTGCGCCTGATTCCGGCTCCGCCCGCCCGTGCCGCACTGGCCGCTTCCTTTGCCAATGCCGCCCAGGCCGCAGCGGGAGTCCAGCATGTGCTGGCCCATGGCTTTCTCCCCTCGGCGATGGAACTGGCGGACAGGTTTACGCTCGAAGCCGCGCGGCGTCATCTGGGTACCCAGCACTTGCCGGCGGGTGATGCGCATCTGCTGATCGAGATTGATGGTCAACCCAAGTCGGTTCGTTCCGAGTTGAAGACCTTGAGTGAATTGCTCAAGAGCGGCGGCGCATTGGAGATTACGACGGCGACGACTGAAGCCGGATGCGAACGGCTGTGGGATTTGCGCCGACAGTTCTCCGCGTCTCTCAAGGCAACGGGACTGACCAAACTCAACGAAGACATCTGTGTTCCGCGCAGCCGGTTGGTCGACCTGTTTGAATTCACCGCGCGGTTGCAGAAGAAACATCAGGTCGAGATCGCTTCATTTGGACATGCCGGCGATGGCAACATCCATGTCAACATTATGGCGGATATGACTCTTCCCGGCGTGAAGGCCCGGTCGGAGCGGGCCTTGGATGAGCTTTTTCGACAAGTCATCGCCTGGGGCGGAGCCATCACCGGGGAGCACGGGATCGGACTCGCCAAGTTGCCGTGGTGGACGCAGGCAGCATCCCCGGAACTGCGCACCTTACACCGGCGGATCAAGGATGCGCTCGACCCGAAGCGGATTCTCAATCCAGGCAAATTCGTTTAAAGGCGAACTTACGGAGAAGTGGCCGATCCTTGGGCGGCGGCTGCAGCCTGCTTTTGCTTGGCCGCCTCGATCTGCTGCTGGAGCTTCAGCTTTTTCGCTTGATCCATTTCGGCCTGTAGCTCAGCGGCGTTTTCCGCATCGGCCTTGGCACGGATTTCAGCCGCCGCTTTGGCTTTGACCGGATCGTACGAAAAGCGCTTTTGGAGAGGAGGGGGGAGTTTAAACAGCGGGATCATCGCCCCACCATCCTTGCACAGGACCGTCACAGCATCATCTTCGACCCGAACGACTTTGACATCCACATAGACTTTACCATCGGTTGTCGTCCAGGTCTCGGCTAGGGCGGGCAGAGCGCAAAGGCACAGGGCGAGGATCAAAAACGTTTTCACAATCGTTACCCTAGCATGCTTCACGCGGGCAATCAATGGCGTGCGTAGCACATTAATACAATTTATCATAAAAATAGTTACAGAATATTATCATTTACTTAGGTGACATCATCGCCAAACAATGGCCCGGGAGGATGGCCCTTTTTATCGCGGAGAGCCTGACGAATTTTTTCCAGCTCGTCGGAGCGATCTTCGGTCTCTTCCCAGACATCCCGGCTGACAAAAATGGGAGCTTTGGCTTGGGTCGCGAGAACGAGACAGTCGCTGGGACGAGCATCGATCTCAATGACCTTCGAGTGGACTTCATTGTGGGCCTTGAGGATGATCCGGGCGAAATAGGTATTGCTCCGGAGATCGTTGATCACCATCCGCTCCACCTTGATGTCGAAAGCAGTAAAAATAAAGCCGATCAACTCATGGGTGAGTGGGCGTTCATTGTGCTCGCCGCGCATCGACATGGCGATGGCCCGTCCGACGGTTGGCTCGACGTGGATGACGAAACTCTTTTCATCGTTGCCAATGAAAATGGCCAGGGTGTGCTGTTCCGTGGGAAAAACCCCGAAAATTTCCACACGTACCACTTCAGAATTCACAACTCACCAGTACCACTCCCCGGATCAAATGACAACGCCGGAACGGTTTATGTAACTTTTTTAATTGTCAGGAAAAATTTCTTTTCCGTCAGCCTAAGGGGCCTGGAAAGTCAGGAACTGGCCTTGATGCGATGCAGGAAACGGTGAGGCGCGATGGGCCCGAGCTTCCCGTAAGAGGGGCAGAGATCCAAGTTGCCATTGTAAGCCAGAACGATTGTGCCTTCATCGGAATAGAGCGTGTAGGCATTCTGAGATTGCGACCGGGAGAGGTGATCCAAAGCAGCATCCAACCCTGAAACAAGGAGAAAAAGACTCAGGATAAGGAGTGAGAAGACTTTCGAAAACCGGTTCATAACGGGGAGATAAATGACCGAACATTACGACTATGACAGAAAACCAGTCAAAGGGCTAGTTGGATTTGCGGTCCGGGTCGGCGAACCCAGCCCAACCTCCCAAGCGGTGCGGCCCGCTTCGACCGCATCGCGGAAAGCCCGGGCCATGCGGGCGGGATCGCGGGCGGCGGCGAGGGCAGTGTTGATCAGGACGCCATCCGCTCCAAGTTCCAGCGCGGCAGCGGCATGTGACGGTGCACCAAGGCCGGCATCAACAATGACCGGCACCGTGGCTTGCTCAATGATAATTTCGATCTGGCCCCGTGTCTCGAGACCCCGGTTGGAACCAATCGGTGAACCGAGAGGCATGACCGTGGCTGTGCCAACATCCTGAAGGCGCTTCGCCAGGACCGGATCCGCGTTGATGTAGGGGAGTACGACGAAGCCTTCCTTGACGAGGATTTCTGCCGCGGCCAGCGTCTCAATCGGATCGGGCAGGAGGTAGCGGGGATCGGGATGGATTTCCAGCTTCACCCACATGGGGAGACCGGCTGCAGCGGCGAGTCGGGCCAGGCGTACCGCTTCCGCCGCATTCATCGCGCCGCTGGTATTGGGCAGGATGAGGTATTTCTTTGGGTCGATAAACTGGAGGATATCAGCATACGGATCGTCCTTGCCGGTCAGGTCGGCGCGGCGCAGGGCGACAGTAACGATTTCGGTGCCGCTGGCTTCAAGGCACTGCGCCATGGCTTGGTTGGAAGAAAACTTGCCCGTGCCGACGAGGAGCCGTGAATTGAAAGTGCGCCCAGCAATGGTGAGACCAGTCATAAAGACATGCTAGACGGAATCAACGGAATTACCAATTTTCAAAATTGAGTCGTCGCCGCTTTTAGGGCCTAGGACGGCTCTCGCCTTGAAGCCCGAGGCTGCTTCCAACCTCGGGTTATTTCGAAAATTATTTCGAGGACGAATCAGGTGCGGCCGGCGTCGTGACACCATTGGTGCTCGTGCCAGCGGAACCAGGTTGCTGCTGGTTGACGCGGATCAGCCCGGCCTGAATTCCCGCCTGGACAGCTTCCTTGGCGATGGTCGCGGCATAAGGGTCCTTGCCTCCGACCTGGATCAAATCCTGCATCATCGCATTGTAACGGCCCTGCCAGTTTTGAGCGGCCTGGATGGTCGGAATCGCGGCCTGAAACTGTTGGTTGAAGGCGCTGCGTTGGTTGTTGAGCTGATAATCCTGGAAGCCAACCCAGATGATGAATCCTGCCAGCAGGATCGTCAGGGGCCAGAACGGGGAATAGGAGGGGAAAGTTTCGTTTACGTATTCTTCAGACATGGGAGTAGGTGGTAAAATTAGTGGGTGGTGGGCGCGGGGGCGGGAGTTGCGGTATCTGCGGCATTGGTTTCCGTGCCCGGCTTGTAGGAGATTTCCTGCCGGGTCATGAGATCCTTCAGGCCCTGGTCGCCGGTTTTCTGGCTGTCTTGAAAGATGCGAACGGCCAGTTGCTTCAAGATCGCCTGGGAAGCCTGACCCTGGCTGACGATTTGCTGCGCCTGGGAATAACGGGCCTGCTCATAGCCAGCGAGATGGCCGAGAATGATATGAAGGATCAGGAGAAGGGAGACGAGACTGCTCAGGCCAATAAGGACCCAAAATTGAATGCGATTCATGGAAGGAAAAGGGGATTAAAACGAACTAAAGGGTGAAGGGTTAGTCTTTGATCCATAGACAAAGATTCTGGTATCACAAGCCAGAAATTGTCATCGCAGTCTTAACTGCTTTAAAAAATCGAGAGAATGCCAGCGATTGGACCGCCTTGAGGGCTCAGTCATCCTTTTCTCTTGCCGCTGACGCGTGAGCTTCCTATTTTCAGCGTTTACGTTTCCTCCTTTCTTCGTCGCTCGTAACGAAAGGCCGGAGGAGCGAGACTCATTTTTCATCCTATGCCTGAAAATCTTTTTTCCCCCGGCGAGCGCATCGACCGGATCAACGTTGCCGAGGAAATCGGTCGTTCCTTCCTCGACTATTCGATGTCGGTCATCATCTCCCGCGCTCTGCCCGATGTTCGCGACGGACTCAAGCCATCCCAACGCCGCATCCTCTACGCGATGCACGAGCTCGGGTTGCTGCCCGGTCGCGCCACGTCGAAGTGCGCCGGTATCGTCGGGGAAACGATGAAGAAATTTCACCCCCACGGTGACCAGGCCATCTACCCGACCTTGGTTCACATGGCCGAGCCTTGGTCGATGCGCGAGCGGCTCATCGAAGGCAAGGGAAACTTCGGCTCCGTTGAAGGCGATCCACCAGCGGCCATGCGTTACACCGAGGCCCGCCTGACCCATCTCGGCTCCATCCTCATGGATGACATCGACAAGGACACGGTCAATTTTGTCCCGTCCTACGATGAGAAAAACATGGAGCCGGTGGTGCTCCCGGCAGCGTTCCCCAATCTCCTCGTCAATGGCGGCACCGGCATCGCGGTCGGCATGGCGACGAATCTCGCGCCTCATAATCTGACCGAAGTCATCGACGGCATCTGTGCCCAGATTGACAAGCCCGACATCACCCTTGCGCAGCTCGGCAAGATCATCAAGGGCCCCGATTTCCCCACCGGTTGCTCCATCCTCGGCATTGAAGGCATCAAGAATTACCAGGAGACCGGCCGCGGTAGCATCCGCATGCGCGCAAAGCTCCACACGGAAATGCCCAAAGGCGGCAAGGAACAGATCATCGTCACCGAGATTCCGTTCAACGTGAACCGCTCGGAACTCGTCTCCCGTATCGCGGAACTCGTCAATGAGAAGGAAATCACCGACATCACCGATGTCCGCGACGAGTCGGACGAAAGCACGCGCGTCGTCATTGAGCTTAAGCGTGATGCGGTGACCAAGGTCGTCATCAACAAGCTCTATAAGATGACGGCGCTGGAAACTTCCTTCGCCGTCAATCAGCTCGCCATCGACGGCGGTCGTCCCAAGACGCTCAACCTCAAGGAGCTGATCAATTGCTACATTGAGCATCGCCGCGAAGTCGTTATGCGCCGCACCCGCTTTGAGTTGCGCGAAGCCCAGCGCCGCTCGGAAGTTCTGGAAGGTTACCTGATCGCGCTGGCCAATCTTGACGAGGTCATCAAGATCATCCGCAAGGCTTCTGATCGCGAAGAAGCCCGGGCCAAGCTCGCCGCCTATAATTTCACCCGCGAGGAAGTCGAATCATTCGGCATCGCCATTCATGCGCCGGGCCGGTTGACCAACGGGCGCTACCTCATCAGTGCTGAGCAGGTCACCGCGATCCTGGAACTGCGCCTCTATCAACTCACGGGCCTGGAACGGGGCAAGATCATTGATGACTACAAGGAACTGCTCAAGAAGATCACCGATCTGATCGACATTCTGGCGAAGGAAATTCGCGTGCTTTCCATCATCAAGAAGGAACTCGGCGTGATCCGGGACAAGCATGGCAACGAACGCCGCACCCAGATCGTTCCCGACGAGGGCGAAATGGCGATCGAGGATCTCATCGCCAATGAAGGGGTCATCATCACCATCACCCACAACTCGCTGATCAAGCGTACCAACATCAGCAGCTATCGCGCGCAGCGCCGCGGCGGACGTGGCGTGATTGGCATGACCACGCGGGAGGGGGACAAGCCGGAGGACGACGATTTCGTCGAGCATCTCTTCACTGCTTCAACGCACGATTACCTGATGTTCTTCACGAATACGGGTCGCGTCTATGTGGAGCGCGTTCACGAGATTCCCGACATGGGCCGCGCCGCCAAAGGCCGCTCCATCGCGAATCTTCTTGAGATGAAGCCGGGCGAGAAAGTTGCCGCGCTCATCCGCATTGAATCGAAGAAAGATGCCCAGTCCAACGACCAGACGTGGAGTCCGGGCAGCTTTGTGCTTTTTGCCACGCAACGGGGCACGGTGAAGAAGACCTCGCTCGATAAATTCGCCAACGTCCGCAAGGGCGGGATCATCGCCATCGCGATTGAGCCGGGCGATAATCTCATCGAGGTCCGCCTCACCAACGGAAGCAGCGATGCAGTTCTGATCACTCGTGAAGGGATGAGCATCCGCTTTGAGGAATCCGACGTCCGCTCCATGGGCCGCGATTCCACGGGCGTCCGCGGCATCAGCCTGGATAAGGACGACCATGTAGTCGCCCTTGCGGTGGTTGACTCGACCGCAACGCTGCTCGTCGCCGGAGAGAACGGTATTGGCAAGCGGACCGCTTTTGATGAGTACCGGGTCCAGACCCGTGGCGGCAAAGGCATCATCACGATGAAGACCAACGAAAAGACCGGTCGAGTCGTTGGAGCCCTCACCGTGATCGACAAGGACGAGATCATGCTCCTCACCCAGCAGGGACAGATGGTTCGCACCCCGGTAAAAGACATCCGGGAGGCGGGCCGGAACACCCAGGGAGTGAAGTTGATCAACCTCGCCGAGGGGGATAAACTCACTGCCATTGCCCGCGTCGTCTCTGAAGGAGATGAGACGGATACGAATGATCCCGAACTTGCTGGCTAAATTCAAATTGTTGGTTAGAGTTAATAAAAATCATCCTAACCAACTATGAATACCATCTTCGCTGATACGCCCGTGGAAGTAACGACCACCACGGTTTATTTCTGGAACAATATCCCGATCGATATTGCTCTGCTCTTTGCCTTGGCCGGGGCGTTCTTTGTTTCGATCTATTTTCTGCGCCGTCGCAACAAAATCTAACCCTTACGGGTTGGTTTAATTGCGGCGGTATCTCATTATGAAATACCTCTCCGCACTTTTTCTTTTCGGGACCTTGAGTCTCGCAGGCATCGTCATGGCCCATGCCGATAAACCGGTGACCAAAGCAGCTGTTCTCAATGCCATCGCCGTTTTTCAAAAAGACCCCTCCAGCAAGGAGGGCTTTGCCGCCGGGGCGACCATCCTCGCCTTCGCCAAATCGAGCGGAACGATTCACCTTTCGCTTTCAAAAGCGGTGGCGCCCTGGGTCAAGGGCCCTGATGAATCCGACGCCGACACGCGGGAGATTCTCCTCAACGCCTACCTCGTCGGTAACGTGCAATCGCAGCTCAAGAGCGGTCATCCCCAGGATGATGTCTATGCCGGCTGGGAACAGGTTCTTAATACTTACGCACAACTCCTCCGCATCAATTCCGCCGCTAAAATCGCGGAAGTCGAAGTCTTGAAGAAAAAAGAAGCTGACGGTGAGCTTCAAAGTTATGCGAACGAAGTGGCGGGTCAGCGGTAAGCGTCGCTACCCGGATGAATCGAAAAAAGTTGCCGCGGGCGCTGCCCCGGCACATCGTAGTTTGAAGCTATGGCTTCACCTCTCTCCTCCGTTTCGGCGCCTCCCCGCGCCTTTCACTTTCTCGGCATTTGCGGAACTGCGATGGGTGCCGTCGCCGCCATGTTGCGCGACGAGGGCTACACCGTCACCGGCTCCGACGACAACGTCTATCCGCCGATGTCGACCTTTCTCGCCGACAAAGGCATCTCCATCCAGGCCGGTTACAAGCCGGAGAATCTGCCCAAGGAGGACGCCATCCTGGTGGTCGGCAACACGATCAAGCGTGGCAATCCCGAGCTTGAAGCCGCGCTTGAGGCCAAGCGTTTTTACCTCTCGCTGCCGGAGACGCTGAAGAATTATTTTCTCCGCAAGACCCACAACCTCGTCGTTACCGGCACGCACGGCAAAACCACGACGACCTCGCTCCTGGCCTGGATTTTTGAGCACGCGGGAAAGAAGCCCTCCTACCTGATCGGTGGCCTGCCCAAAAATCTGCCGCAGGGATGCACGAAGCAGGACGGTTCCCACTGGATTCTGGAAGGGGACGAGTATGACACGGCTTTCTTCGACAAGCGGAGCAAGTTCCTCCACTACCTGCCCGAGTTGGTCATCATCAACAACCTCGAATTCGACCACGCCGATATCTTCGACAATCTCGCGGCGATCCAGAAATCATTCTCGCATCTCGTCCGCATCGTGCCGCGCAACGGGATGATCCTGGTCAACGCCGACGAACCGAACGCGCTGGCCGTGGTCAAGGACAGCCCGGCGCCGATCCTCGAAGTCGGTTTTTCCGAGAACGCTGCGGTTCGCATTCTTGATGTACGCCCGCACGGTGAGTCGCAGACCTTCCGTCTCCTTAACACCGAGTTCACGCTGCCGATGTCCGGGCTCTTCAACGTCCGCAACGCGGCGATGGCGATCGCCGCCGCCCATTTCTACCAGATCCCGCTGCCGGAAATCGCCAAGGCCGTGGCCGCGTTTGAAGGTGTCCGCCGACGTCAGGAAATCCGGGGTGAGGTACGCGGAGTCACGATCATCGACGACTTTGGCCATCATCCCACCGCCATGCGCGAGACCCTGCAGGGCATGCGTCACCGGTTTCCCAATCGCCGCCTCTGGGCACTGTTCGAGCCGCGCAGCAACACCACCCGGCGCGCGGTTTTCCAGCACGAACTCCCTGCCGCGCTCGCGCTCGCCGATGGCGTTTTTGTCGCGCAGGTCGCCGCGTTGGAGCAGATTCCGGTTGATGAACGCCTCCACCCGGAGCAAGTCGTTGCCGATATCAACAAAGCCGGCGTTCCTGCCTATTACGAAGCGAACGCCGACGCCATCGTGGCCAAGCTGAATCCGCTCCTCAAACCCGGCGATGTCGTGGTGGTTTTCAGTAACGGCGGATTCGGCGGGATTCACCAGAAGCTGCTGGCGCTTTGATTCGAGACCGGCCTCGGCGTGGGCCTTGATAAATTTTAAGATAAAAGTAAGGTGAAAGACATGAGTAATACCAGTGTCGTCACCTCTAAAGGACAAATTACCCTTCCGATAGCCATTCGTAAGGCGTTCAAGATTGGTGTGAAGGGACGCCGGGTTCGGTTTGAAATGTGCCGTGATGGCTCGGCGCGGCTTTATCCGGTGGCCGATGCTCTTTCCCTGCAAGGGGCCCTGGCCGACCCGTCACAGCCTTATGATCCACTGGAAAGCGAAAAGGCGATCGCCGTTCTAGCTAAAGAAGCAGCGAGGCGCTGATGGTTCAGGTCAACAGGCTGTCGCATCTGATTCTCGATGCCAACGCGATTCTGCGCTACCTGCGAGACGATGTGCCCGTCCAGGCCAATGCCGTTCGCCTGCGCCTGATCGAGGCTCAGGCTGGCCGTCTTGTTCTCGAATTACATCCCTTGGTTCTGGCTGAGGTAATTTTTGTCCTGCAATCTTTCTATTCGGTGCCGCGGCCAAAGATTGTGTCCATCCTCACTACTTTTCTTGATACGCCGGGAATCAAGATGCACGAGGAAGAACGGATGCGACAAGCTCTCATCCGTTACGCGGAGAGAAACGTCAGTTTTGTGGATGCCTACCTGGCTGTCCTGGGCGCTGAGACCACTTTTGCTATTTTTTCTTTTGATAGGGGTCTCGATAAATTCAAGGACGTTCGGCGGATCGAGAAGTGAGGAAAGATAAGCATCGAGGGACAAAAGATCACTGACGTTATTTTCCTGTAACCAATCCAGTCTGAGCGGAGTCTTGAGAGTCAGCTTGTGTCTCCGACGCGGCTGCACGACTTTAAACGACAATCAGGGTTAATAGGACTATGCTGCGTAATCGCTATGTGTGGGTGGGCGGGATCATCTTCTTGTTGATCTTCGCCAACATCGTGAATTACCTCTATTGGAACTGGGGGCTCATCACGGTGAAGGTTACCGATGCGCCTCTCAATAAGGTCATCAAGAGCATCGAATGGCAGGGCTGGGTCAAGATTTACAGCAACTATCCTCCCGGAACCACGGTGTCGATGTACGTCGATCATGTGCCGCTGGCCGAGGCCATGGAGTCGCTTGCCGCCAATGTGACGCCACCCCAGGATGCAACGCCTCCGGGGCAGGGAGATCGTCCGGACCGACCGAACCGTCCCGGCGGAAACGATACTAACGCCGCTCCCGGTGGCGGTGCCGGGGGACCACCTCCCGGGGGACGTGGCGGTCGCGGTTTTGGCGGCGGCGGATTCGGCGGAGGCGGTGGTCAATGGAATCTTGCTTTCTTTGTCGCTCCGACCTCTGCAGCGGTGAAAGCAGAAATCCTCGCCTTTGAATCGGGTTCAACGGATGACGATCTCAAGGTTTATAACTACCCGACCCCTTTGCAGATGGTTTCCTCTGGCGACGACATGCCTGCATCCGACCCCCGTCGACAAGCCTGGCCGGGAATCAAGCCCGCCGACCCGGCAACCCCGCCGCCCGCCCCTCCGGCGGATGGAACCAATGCCGCGCCCGATGCTACGGCGACTCCACCCGCGGATGCCACCCCGACCGTGCATACCTACCTTCAGGCTTTCGCTCAATCATCGAATATCTGGATCATGGCGCCCGCCTCCTGGGCTCCTCCCGTGGACAAAGCGCCACCGGAAAACTCCTCCATCATTCGCGCGGTGAAACGGCTGGTCAGCAGTGCCCGCGGCTCCGTCACGCAGGCCATTATCCTGCGCTGGGGACGCGGCGGGGCACGAGCCCCCGGCGGCGGCGGTAATCGAGGTGGTGGTTTTGCCGATATGGATGCAACCGCCGACCGCCTTCGGAATGCGATCAATGGCCTGCCGGAGGATGCCCGGGCGGATGCGCTCACCCAGCTCGATCAGGAAGTTAAATTTTATCACGATGTCCAGGCCGCCCCGCCGGAACAGCGTCCGCAAATGATGCGCGATCACATGATGCAAAAGATGGGTAATGGCAATAATCGACTTTCTCCTCAAAAGCGCGCGCAACGTTATGCGCGGTTGGTCTCCAATCGAGAGGCGGCGCAGGGTAAAAAATGAAACGTTCTTTCTCCCGTAAGCATTTGTCTGCTTTCACCCTGGTGGAACTTCTGGTGGTGGTCGCGATCATCGCGCTTCTCGTCAGCCTGGGGGCTCCCGCCTATTCCTCCATGATTCAGCATGCCAATAGTCTGAAATGCGCCACTAATCTTCGCTCAATCGGGGTGGCGGTTTCCCTGGCCTGCACGGACAACAATAACATGTACCCGGAGATCAATCAGACGGCGCCGCCGCTTCCTTATGATCCCAGCGTTCCGGGCTTGGTGGGCGTCCTGGGCCCCTACAACATTACGACGGCCAATATTCAATGCCCGACCGATATGCAGTCGGGGAGTGGATCCTCCTTCACTCAATACGGATCGAGTTATGAGTGGTCGCCGATTCCCGATGACGAGGTGGTGGGAGCGACGGTCATCTATCCCCGACCGGGCGTCTCTTTTCCCATCAGTAGTGCCCGGACGCGCTTATGCATGGATTTTGTGGGCATTCACGGAACGACCCGCAACAAATCCAACGTCCTCTATGCCGATGGACATGTGGTGAGTCATTAGCATTTTGGTGTAACTGGCACAGAGCGCTTCTGGTGGCCAGGACTACTTGTTGTCCGGGCGCGCGCAATGCGCAGGAAGCGGGGTTGAGTTCACTTTCTCTAAGGGATTGTCGCGGATGAGTGAGGCAAATCACTTCCTATCCTCTGCGGCGTTCCGGGGCACGCCGCGGTTTGGCCTGTACGCCCATTTAAACGCCAAGGGGAATATTTCACACGGAGGCACGGAGAACACGGAGGAGAAAGCTGCATTTTCTCTCCGTGTTCTCCGTGCCTCCGTGTGAGAATGCCTTCCGCAGAACCCCAGTCCCGGTATTGTCGCCCGCGTCAGGGGCAGTTAGTCTTACGTGATGTCCGATAATGTCACACCCCTCCATATCCTTATCTCCGGCGGGGAGGGAGACTTGGCGCGCGCGGTCCAGGCCGAATTTTGTGCTAGGGACAACGTCGTTCATGCGCCCGGACGCAAAGTCATGGACGTCCGCGACGAAGCGGCTGTTGAGAATTACATCTCAGGACTGAGTCGGGTCGATGTCCTGATCGCCAACGCCGGTCTCACCCGCGATGGGGCGTTGACGGCTCTGTCCCTCGATGATTTCAAGGAAGTCCTGGACGTGAATTTGCTCGGTACATTCCTCTGTGCCCGCGCGGCGCTGAAGTTGATGGTGAAACAGCGCAGCGGGCACATCCTCCTGATCGGCTCGCGCTCCGCCCGTTACGGCACGCGTGGACAAAGCGCCTATGCCGCCGCCAAGGCGGGGCTGGTCGGTTTCGCGCAAAGTCTCGCCAAGGAATATGGCGGGCGCAACATTCGCTGCAATGTCGTCCTGCCCGGCTTTCTCGAGACGAAAATGACGGCGACGCTCACCCCGGCCCGTCGCGAGGAGGTTCGCGCCGAACATGCCTTGGGCCGTTTCAATACGGTCGAGAACGCCGCCCGGTTTATCGCCATGCTGGCCCGGCTCGATCATGTCTCCGGACAGGTCTTCACACTCGACTCGAGGATCGACCGGTGGACTTGAATCTCGATTCCATCCTTAAACTCGAACTGGAAGCGTTGGACCGCGCACATCTTCGTCGCACGCTGCATGCCACGTCAGGTAGCTCGGAAACTTTTCACAACTTCGCGGCCAACGACTATCTGGGCTTGAGCCGGCATCCGGCCCTGATCGAAGCCTCGCGCTCAGCCACCAGCCAATACGGTACCGGGGCGGGCGCGTCGCGTTTGGTTACGGGGACCAATTCCGGCGTCCTTGCCTTGGAGGAAGAGTTGGCCGCGTGGAAGGAAAAGGAAGCGGCTTTGGTCTTCGGTAGCGGCTACGCGGCGGCGCTCGGGACGATCCCCGCCGTTGTGGGCAGGGGCGATGTCGTGATTTTGGACAAGCTCGCGCATGCCTGTTTGATTGATGCCGCACGGCTGAGTGGCGCGACCGTGCGCGTCTTTCCCCATAACAGCATCGAAAAGCTGGAGGCGCTCTTGCGAAAAATAACTGCGGCCAATATCGAGAACAAAAGCCGGATTCTGATCGTGACCGAATCGCTTTTTTCCATGGATGGGGATATGGCTCCGCTCCGTGAGATCATCGACGTGAAGGAGCTTTACGGCGCGTGGCTGCTGGTCGATGAAGCGCATGCCACGGGAGTTTATGGAGCCACCGGAGCAGGTCTGCTTGGCGATTCGGGATTGAGCGGACGCGTGGAGATGATCATGGGGACGTTGAGCAAAGCCCTCGGCAGCGTGGGTGGGTACGTGGCCGGTTCACGGACATTGGTCGATTGGTTGACGAATCGCGCTCGCAGTTTTGTTTTCTCAACGGCACTGCCGCCCGGAGTCATTGCGGCGAGTCGCGCGGCGATTGAGGTGAGCCGCAGTTCCGAAGGCATGGGTTTGCGAGATCAGTTGCGCCAAAACATCGCTCATTTTAAGGAAGGTCTCACGGCGGCTTGGAAGGAGAAAGCTCGCTCGACCAGCGCGATTCAGCCTTTGATTTGCGGAGAAGCCGCCACGGCCTTGCAACTGGCGGCGAAGTTACGCGAGCAAGGTTTCCTCGTTCCCGCGATTCGCTACCCCACCGTCCCGCGTCACGCGGCCCGGCTTCGCGTCACGCTCAGCGCCGCCCATTCCCGCGATGAGATCGAAGCGCTGAACCGCGCCTTGGCTTGAATTCAGCCTGTAGCGGCGGTCTATGACCGTCGCATCTCGGCGACAATGCTTCGCTCTAACATATAAAATGTAGCGCACGTGAACACCTTGGTGGCCCGGGCTACTTGTTGCCCGGGTCGCCGTAGGCGACAGGAAGCGATCTAGCGCAGGCGACTGCGATAACCTCTGGAGAAACGCAGCTAACCCTCGCTTCCTGCGCGCTCCGCGCGCCCGGACAACAAAGTAGTCCGGGCCACCAAGGTGCACGATCTGCACAAAATTTTTAAACGAGATAGTCCGCGAAGGGCATCGCTCACGGCTACAGCCGGAACAGCTATTGACGTGGGCTGGTGCCGCATGGGAAACTCCCCTTTCCTCTCGAATGTTCATGCGCGCGGGTATTCAACGTTTCCAAACACAGCTTAGGCGGGAAGGGTAGGCCCTCGGTCATGGCTATCCGCTGGAAGACCGCGCTTCCGTTTGGTCTCGCGCTTGTTGTCGTTTTCATCGCGCTCTTTGCCCGGCTGGGCGAGCTACCTTTCCGCGATCCCGACGAGGGCCGCAACGCGGAAGTCGCCCGCGAGATGCACCAGACCGGTGCCTGGCTCGTTCCCACCTACGACGGCATGGCTTATCTCGATAAGCCGGCCTTTTTCTTTGACGCGGTCTCCCTTTCCTACTCGCTCTTTGGCGAGTCTCAGGCGGCGGCACGTCTGCCTTCGGCGCTTTTTGCCACCGCTCTTTTGGCGATGCTTTTCGCGTTTTGCCGAAGGGAATATCCTGAGCGACTGACCGCCATTTTGGCCGTGATCATTGTGGCAAGCTGCCCGTTATTTCTGGCCTTGGCCCGGCACGTAATCTTTGACATGACGCTCGCCTTTTTCGTTACCGCTTCCATTTTATGCGCCTACGTGGCCGAGAGCGGAGAGGGCAGAGGGAGTCGCAAGTGGTATGCGCTTGCCGCGGCGGCGGCGGGATTTGCCACGCTGGTGAAGGGGCCGGTCGGTTTTATCATCCCGCTGCTGGTCACCACAGTTTTCAATCTGACCGAGCGCCGCGCGGGTTGGGCGAGGCGCGGTTTTTCACTGGCGAACATCGCGATTTTCTTCGTGGTCGTCCTCCCCTGGTTCGTCGGGCTCTCGCTCGTCCGTCCCGATTTCCCCTACTACGGCTTGGTGGAGGAATCGTTCCATCGTTTCACGACCACGTCTTTTCACCGCACCGCTCCTTTCTATTACTACGGCATCGTGCTCCTGGCCGGGCTTTTCGCCTGGAGTATTCTTTTTCCTGAAGCTGTGGTGCGGGCTTGGACGCACCGGTTCCGGCTGTCGCGTGCGGACCGTTTTTTGATCGTCTGGACGATCGCGGTGGTCGTGTTCTTCTCCATTTCCAAGTCGAAATTGCCAGCCTACATCCTCACCGTTTGCGGGACCCTGGGAATTTTGACCGCCCGGCTCTTCACCGTCGCGTTCCAGAATCGATCTGGCCTGGCCGCGCGGATGATTTTTCGCGGGCTTCTTTTCCTGACCTTCTTCAGCGCCGCCGTGGTCGCATTTCTCTCGCTGGAAAAATTCCGGCCGGAGACTTACACCCACCTCGGCCTCCATGGATCCGAGTTCCAACGTCTCTCGCTCCTCTTTTTGCCGACGGCGGAAGTCCTTTTCCTCGTCGCCCTGCTCGCTGCCGTGGCCTATGGCCTGCGCATGGTCTGGTTGGCCTTTGCAACCTTTCTCCTCCTGCCTGTCTTGCTGATCACGGTCGATTTTAACGGGCTCTTGACTTACTCGGAAGCGAGTTCGTCGCGGGCGCTGGTGGCGGCGATTCCTCCCCTGCCGCCCGGCGCGGAGGTCGTCTGTTTTAGGTGCTTCCCGCCCGGACTTCTGATTTACTTAAGGCAGGACGTCACGGTCATCACGGCCGATGGCTCTGAAATCCCCAGCAATTACGTGGTCTTTACCTTGAAGAAAACCGATCCGTGGCCGAGGCAGGTGGTTCCGCTCAAAGACTGGAACTCATGGCTCGCGGCGCGCAACCAGCCGTTCTTTCTCCTGACCGACAAGGCCTCGCGCGAGACGCTGACCACCCTGGCCCAAAAGCAAAACGCAAGCGTTACCGAACTCGCTCCCGGTTGGTGGGGCGCATTGATTACTCCGGAGGCTCACTAGCATGTGCGGTGTCTGTGGAATCGCCTTTCCGGGGCGGCCCTTCGATTTGAAGCGGGCGACAGCCCGGGTCAAGAGCATGGTCGAGGCGCTGGCGCATCGTGGGCCGGATGCGACGGGCATGTCGGTCAGCGACCAGGCGATCATCGGGGCGACGCGCCTGGCGATTCGCGGCATTGAGTCGGGTGCCCAGCCGATTGTCGACGAAGCCACCGGCGTCATGGCCGTCTGTAATGGCGAGATCGATAACCACCGGGAACTCCGGCGTTTTCTGGAGAGCCGCGGACGGAAGGTGGCGCAGGAAACCGATATCGCGGTGATTCCCGAGCTCTACCTGGAACTGGGCGAGAAATTTGTCGAGCGGCTGGTGGGCGTCTTCGCCGTGGCGATTTGGGATCCGCGCAGTCAGGAACTTTTTCTCGCCCGGGACCGGGCCGGGGAACGGCCTATTTTCTACACGCTCCACGAGGAGGAAGGCATCGGCGAAGGCGTGGTGCAGTTCGCCACGGAAGTGGCTGCGCTCGTGGGCGAAGGCGGCGCCGTCTTCACCCGCTCAGAGGAGGCGATCCACGAATACCTGACCACGGGCAGTCTGTGTGCGCCCACGACACTCTACCGTGAAGTGCAGAAAGTGCGGCCGGGCGAAATCGTCACGGTCAGCTCGACCGGCATCCGCAAGCGCAAGTACTGGAGCTGGGAGATCGGGCGCGTCAAAAAAGAACCGCCCACCACCGAGGCCTTTGATAAAATCTTTCGTGAGGCGGTGAAGATTCAATCGGATGTGGATGTGCCCTTCGGAATTTTCCTCAGCGGCGGGCTCGATTCATCGCTGATTGCCGCTGTCGCGCGGAATCTTCGTCCGGACATTTCGTTTCCCGCTTACTCCCTGCGATTCGAGGAAAGCTCGTACGATGAAGGCACCTTCGCGCAGCAGGTCGCGGAGAGTCTTGGCCTGAAGCCGGTCTCTTTCTGGGTGAACCCGCTCGACCTCCCCGCCACGCTCGCCGATCTTATCAGTTGCGTCGGAGAGCCGATTGCCGACCCAGCCTGGATTCCCACGGCTCTACTTGCCCGCCGCGCGACGCTCGATGTGAAGTTGGTTCTCGCCGGCGAGGGGGGAGATGAGCTTTTTGGCGGGTATCCGACGCACCTTGCGGCAAAATGGGGGGAGACCTACTCGCACTTGCCGCGTTCCCTGCAAACGCTCTTTCGTTTCCTGGTGCATAGCTGGCCGGTGAGCGACAAGAAAGTCACGATCTCTTTTCTCCTGAAGCGTTTTGTCGATGGCATGCATGCGGACGGCATCGCGCGGCATCTGCTCTGGAAAGCCAACCTTTCCCCCGCGATGATGACCCGTCTCGGCCTAACCGCGCCCGATCCGCGCCGCAAGGAACTGCTCGTGGGCGAACTGCTCGATTCGGTCCAACGGATCGATCTGGAGACGACATTGGCGGAGGGACTGCTGACTAAATCCGACCGGGCCGGAATGCGCTCGGCCCTAGAAGTGCGCGCGCCTTTTCTTGACCAGCAGGTCATGGAATTTGCCGCCACGTTGCCGGAAAAATACCGGGTGCGCGGGCTCTCCACCAAGGTGTTCCTGAAAAAATACGCGGAGAAATATCTGCCCCATTCGATCATCTACCGGCGCAAGCGTGGTCTCTCCGTGCCTCTTTCCCTCTGGCTTCGGGGACCGCTTCATGAGTGGGCGGTGTCCCGGGTCGAAAGCCCGCTGCTCGCGGAAGTGGGTATCAACGTCAATGCGGCGAGTGAACTCTTGGAAGAACATCGCCATCGTGAGGCCGATCATGCGCGCGCGCTTTGGGCGATTATTGTCCTGAGCGAATGGCTCTCTTGGGACGCCAATAAAGGGCACGAGTCGACTGGAGCAGGCAGGACATTGCCGGTTTTGCAGCCGGTAAAGGCGATTTAAGGATTAAAAAACCTATTGCCAAAAAGTGACTCTTCCTTAATTTCTCACTTTATGAGGAATAATGAAGAAACAAGAGGGTCGGTCTTGTGCCCGAAAGCAGCCGACAGAACGATGAAAACTTTGCTGGCCTGCCTCACGGTTGCCGTTGTCATGTCATTCGCCACGGTTCGCGCCGGAACCGACATGAAGGAAGTGACTCCTCCAGCGGTCGGCCAGCAGCCTGAGCCGAAGGACTGGACGCTCGAAGTCGGCAGTGGCGTCGCTTTCTCCAATGTGCGCGTGGGTCCGCCCAACAAGGGCTATACTCTTGTGCCCGCTACGCTCTGCGCGAGCTTGAAGCTGGATGATGTCGGCCTCGATAATTTCCTCGGTGGCTGGCTGCGCGGCTACTCGGAGTTCTTCTTCCGCGGCGATTACGACTTCATCACGCACGGCCCGGAAAATCATTACACCGGCATCTTCGTCGGACCCCGCTACAATTTCGTCCAGCCCGGCTGGAAGATCGTTCCCTTCTGGGAAGGCGGCGTCGGCGTGGGTTGGGCCGATTGTAACCCCGAACAGGGTGGATTGGGCGAACACTTCAACTTCAGCTTCGAAGTCGCCGCCGGTGCCCGGTACAATATCTCCGATGACGTCTTCATGCGTTTGGAAATCCAGTACCAGCATATTTCCAACGCCGGTCTTTCGGGCACGGTTCCGAACAACCAGATTGATGCGCTCGGACCGAAGCTTTCGGTTGGCTTCGCGTTTTAATCAGGTTTTCAAGGAAAAGACTTCGCTTGGGTGGCCTTCGGGTTACCCGGCGAAGTCTTTCTTTTTTAGAAGAGGCTTCGCCCAGTGGGCGAGAATTTGCTGCTGAACCGATCAAAAAGGGATTCACGCAGGAGCCGATTTAAGGTCTGATGTAGGTTGCCGGAACGGTCCATCCGCCCGGTTGCTCCTGACATGACGTTGATTCATAACTACATCTACAAGGAAATCATCCTGCTCACCGGTGCGATTGTCGCCGTGCTGACCTTTCTCCTTGTGGCGGTGAACCTGTTTCGCGTGATCCAGTTGATCATGTACACCGATCTGCCCATGTGGGTGACGGCCAAGTTCATTCTCCTCGCTGTGCCGTTGACCCTGACAATCACCATCCCGGCCGGACTCCTGGCGGCGGTACTCATAGTCTTTGGGCGAATGTCCTCGGACCGGGAACTCCTCGCCCTCAAGGCCTCGGGTATCGGACTTGCCCCCATCGTTGCACCGGTCGTGGTCCTGGCCATGGGGCTGAGCCTGATCGACTACTGGCTCGTTGCCTATGTTGTCCCGGAATGCCAGAAGGAATATGTGAACATGAAGCATGAGATTGTGACCAACAATCCGCTCGCCCTGTTCAACCCGGAGGTGATCGTCGACAAGATCCCGGGCTGGAAAATCTACTTCGACAAGAAGGAGGGTACCCAGCTTGATAACGTTTTGCTCTGGCGTCTCGACGACCAAAACCGGTTGCAGTCCTCCCTCCGGGCCAAATTCGCGAAGATTGATCTCGACCTGGAGCACGAGCAACTGGTGATGATTTTGATCCAGGGAACCCAGGAGCAATATCCTTCCGACGGGAACGCGATGAACGTCCATTCGGGTGTCCGCGGCGATCAACTGGTCGAGACGGTTTCGCTTAATAGCTTCTACGAGCCGATGCAGCGCCGCATCCCCTTCATGACACTGCCGGAAATCGAGACGATCATCTTTTCCATGCAGACCGCGCCGACCCGGGAGAAGGCTTCGCCCTACCTCACGGAATTACAGGCACGCATCTCCTTTTGTCTCGCCTCCTTTACCTTCATCGTGATTGGCATACCGCTGGCCATTCAGACCCAGCGCCGGGAAACGTCTTGGGGCGTTGTCTTTGCCCTACTCATCGTCGGAGTCTATTACTTTTTGGGTGCCTTCGGACGCGGGTTGAAGGATTTTGCCGGCCTCTATCCGGAGCTCATCATCTGGACGCCGAACATTCTCTTTCAGGTCGTCGGCTTCTGGCTCTTTTACCGCGCGAATAAGAAATAGCCGCCATGTTTCCCTCGAATCCTGCCCAGAGGACCGTTTTTGCCGCGATTCTCTTCGTCTTCCTCATCACGCTCT
Organism: uncultured Verrucomicrobiota bacterium; assembly: GCA_903863295.1. GTDB lineage: Bacteria > Verrucomicrobiota > Verrucomicrobiia > Methylacidiphilales > UBA1321 > JABDGH01. Next base: position 21,837 of record CAIPBM010000143.1, read on the forward strand.
TCCGGCTGATCTACTGCACGCATCTCGAACTGGTCCCGGACGAAGCCTACTACTGGGAATGGAGCAAGCACCTCGACGCCTGCTACCGGGACAAGGGACCCGCAGTGGCATGGACGATTGCGGCGGGGACGGCCTTGGCCGGGGATACGGTCTTCGGTGTGCGCTGGCTTGGTGTGCTTTTGGCTGCGGGGACGGCCTGGCAGCTTTTCGTTCTGGCTCGTCGTTTGTTTGATGCGTCGGTCGGTTTGGTCGTCCTCCTGGTGGCGTCGATCATTCCCATCTTGGCCGTCGGGTCGATCGTCATGACGATTGATTCTCTCAGCGTCTTTTTCTGGGCCTGGGGGGCCAACCTCGCCTGGACCGCGCTGCAGTCCAATCGCAAGCGCGACTGGGCGCTGCTCGGTTTCGCCATCGGCTGCGGCTTCCTGGCCAAGTTCACGAACCTCGTACAAATGGCCTCCGTTTTTCTTTACCTCCTCTGCACGCCCTCCAAGCGCCGCCTGATCGTGAGTTCCGGGACAGTTTTAATGTCTTTCGTCTTCGCCCTCTGTGCCACGCCGATTCTCTACTGGAACGTGGTGAACCATTGGCCGAATGCGCGCGCCCTGGCCTCGCGCAGCAGTCTCGATGTCGGTTTCCATGTGCAACCCATGCAAACGCTCAAGTTCTTGGAAGGCCAGGCGCTGGTCATCTCTCCGCTGCTTTATATTGGGTTGATTGTTGCAATCATCGGCCTCTGGATTTATCGCTCCCAGGAAGATCGCATCCGCTTTCTCCTCTGTGATTTTTTTCCGATCTACGCTTGCTTCACCTTCTTTAGCCTGAACGCCGCCGGACAACCGAACTGGACGGCGCCGTCGCTGATTGCCGGAACGATTCTCCTCGTTGTTTTTTGGCGGGAATTACTGGCCCGGTCACGGTGGTGGCGAATTCCGGCCGGCGTGGCCTTGACCTTGGCGTTGACGGAGACGGTCATCCTTCACGACACCACATGGCTTCACCTCAATCCCCGGAAAGACCCGCTCCAGCGCGCCAAGGGATGGGAAGACCTGGCTGCTCATGCGCAAAAGTGGCAGACGCAAACCGGGGCCGATTTTATCATCGGCAATCACTATTCCGTCGCCAGCATCCTCTCCTTTTACCTGCCCGGTCATCCGACCGCCTACACGCCTTCCTCCTCCACGATTGATAATCAATACGGTCTCTGGCCCGGCTATCAGGTGGGGCCCGGCACGGCGGCAATTTTTGTCACCTATGAGGAGAAGCCTAATGCCGTCCCGGCTGTGCTTCAGCAGGAATTCAAGCACGTTACGTTTCTCGAGCAGTTTTTCACCACCCAGGACGGACGACCCGTCCGGCAGTTCCAAATCTATCTTTGCACGAACCGGGATTAGGCAAACAATTTGCTCCCCGATCAATTCACCCGTTGCTATGACATTCCCGCGCGCATGATTTCCTCCGCCCGAACCTTAAAAAAACTCTGCGTGGTGGTTCCAGGCCTAAACGAGGGCGACAGCCTCCATACCCTGTATCAGGAACTCATGCAGGTGCTGGGACGTGCCGGTTGGACGCTGGAGATCATCTTCATTGATGACGGAAGCTCGGACAAGACGCTGCTGGTTTGCCGTCAGCTTCATGAGACGAATCCCAATTTCCAATACATTTCCCTCTCGCGAAATTTCGGCCATCAGCGGGCGCTCACGGCGGGGCTCGATGTCGCCTCAGGCGATGCGATTGTGATCATGGATGCCGACCTCCAAGATCCCCCGGAAGTCGTGCTGGAAATGATCAAGCTCTGGGAGCAGGGCGTCGATGTCGTCTACGGCCAGCGCAGGAGCCGGGAAGGGGAGACCTTTTTCAAGAAAGCCACGGCCAAGCTTTTTTACCGTGTTCTTCGCCTTCTTTCCGGCACGGCCATTCCGGAAGACACCGGGGATTTCCGGCTCATGGACATCCAGGTGGTGGAGCAACTCCGCAAGTTGCGCGAGCAGGGACGCTTCCTGCGCGGCCTGGTGAGCTGGCTGGGATTCGTTCAGAAACCGGTTTTCTATGATCGCAAGCCCCGGTTGCAGGGCGTGACGAAATATCCCTTTCTGCGCATGCTCCGCTTTGGATGGGATGGAATCACGGCTTTTTCCAGCCTGCCCTTGCGCCTGGCCACCTTGACCGGCGTACTGTTCTCCTTCGCGGCGTTTGTCATGACCGTCTATTACACCTTTTGTAAAATCTACTATCCGGACGATTACGTTCCGGGTTGGGCCAGCATCATGGTGGCCATTCTGGGCGTGGGCGGGGTTCAGCTCTTGTTCACCGGAATCGTCGGCGAGTACCTGGCGAAGGCCTTTGAAGAACTTAAAGAGCGCCCTCTCTACATTGTCCGGGAGAGCAGTGTGTCCCTGCCCAAACCGGAACCGCGTGGGGAACGCCACCCGTAATATCCCCTAACCCTTCTCTTTGCTTATCACGATGACCAGCCCTGAGAACCAACTCTTCACGGTCGAAGAAGCCCTGGCGCGCTTGGTCTTGAACAAGCAACAAGGGTGTCTCGTCGTCTCTAACGGGATCGAACTCGCGACCCTCTACGTCCAAAATGGACTCATCCTGCATGCAACCTCCGGGGCCAGAAATGGCCGAGAGGCGGTGGAGCATGCCCTGCATTTGACCAATGCCACCCATGAGTGGATCAAGGGCATCCAG
>CAIPBM010000144.1 GCA_903863295.1 uncultured Verrucomicrobiota bacterium
AGTAGTCCAGCAGGGCAGTCATATCCGTTTGTCTTTCCTCTCGAGGCTATCACCTTTGCCCAAAGTCGCCCAATAGCTTTTCATCAACTTCTCCGCCGCCCGCTCCCAGGAAAATTGAGCCGCATGCGCCAGTCCGCGCTGAATCAAATCAGCACGCAAAGACGGATCCGTGGCGATCTGATTCATGGCCGTGACGATCGTTTCCGGCTGGAGCGGATCAATCCTCAGACAGGCGTTCCCGGTGACTTCCTCCAGCGAACCGCAGCCGGAACTGATGACAGGCGAACCACAGGCCATGGCCTCAACCGGAGGCAGCCCGAATCCTTCAAAAAGCGAGGGGTAAATCATCGCTTCAGCTCCCGCATAAAGCATCGGCAAGTCATCCGAATCCACAAAACCAAGGAAGCGAATCCGGGTTCTCAAGGGTGAACTCTGTGCGCGAGCCCGGATGACCTCTACACCGTGCCAATCGGCACCGCCGAGCCAAAGCTCATGCTTCAAAGCCGGGTTCTGCTTCGCCCACGTCTCAAAAGCTTCGATCAAGCGGACATGATTCTTGCCCGGATGCTCAAGCCTGGCCAGGTAGATGAAATAGGGCGTCTTGCGTTGGAACCGCGTCCGCAGGCCTTCATCGACGAGGGTCTTGTCCTGGGGCTTTAAGCGTCCGTGATCAATCCCGTTCCAAATCACATCGATCCGTTCCCTGGGTAACTGGAAATAGTTGACGACATCATCGGCTGTTGCGCCGCTTACCGTGGTAATTCGCGTGACCTGCCGCGCCAACCACTTCACCACAACCCGCCCATAAATCATCCGCGCAAGGTCATACTTCCCCGCCACGGCAAATGCCGCGCAATCGTGAATCGTGGCCAGTTGAGGACAGGGCAGGCTGGCGACCATGCGGCGGTAACTGGGAATATGAACCAGATCGAAACCCTCCCGCCGGGCGAGACCGGGCAGGATGAATTGATGCCAGGCGACATTTCGAATGGCGGGGCGGAAGCGTTCCGCTACGGGCAGCCATTTGGCCCAGCCCATCCAGGATTGAAAGAGAGGCAGATCGTTTTCCAGTCCCATGATGGTCAGCTCAATGGGCGCTCCAATTTGGCGTAGGCCATCGAGAATCCCGAAAATGTAAGTCGCGACCCCGGAACGTCCGCCCTGCACGACTGAAGTGGAGAGTCCGATGCGAATCATGCCTTGGCCTCCAATCCAAAGTGACTGCCCATCCGGGCCAACTGAATGACATTCAGAACATTGGGGCTCGCCGCGACAATCCGGCATGTTCCCCCGGGACGGCGATTCGTCATCTTGAGGCACTTGATCAGGAAGCCCAGACCGCTGCTGTCCATAAAGGAGACTTGCGTCAAATCCAGCAGAAGGGTGGTCGCATCGGGAACAAAGGCCCATTCCTCCAACACAAGCGCGTGTAGTTCGGGAACCGTCTGTGCCGTCATGTTGCCACTCACCGACCAACGCAATGTTTTGTCCAGCGAATCAAAATGAAATGCCTCCGGCGTATCGGTAGCACTCATATTCAGGATTTTTCGAACTTCCGAACGATCTTGTGCCGTCGGTATTAACCGGTCGATTTTGAGGATACGCAGAGTCTGCGAGACGCTTGGCGCCGGGCGAAATAAAATCAGTTTTCCACCGGACGATTCAGAAGCCTTGTACAATTTGATAATCAATCCCAAGCCCGTGCTGTCGAGAAAGGTCACGGCAGAAAGATCGAGCAGCACCCCGGGCTTCCCCGGGTCGAGCTTGGGCAAAGAAATCATGCCCGATCTTACGGTCGAAGCATCGACTCGTCCCGACCAGGAAACATATTCCAGGCTCTTGAGTTCGGAGGCGTGGAAGGAAGATGACGCGACGGGAGGCGAGAAGAAGTGAAAACGTTGCTCAAATTTTTGTTTCGTCACCGCCAGGACAAAAAAGCCGAGGTCGAGAACGTACCGGTTGAAGAGACGACGCGGTTCCTGGATCAACCGGAAGATCCATTCCAGACCCGTGCGCCTCATCCAGACCGGGGCGCGTTTAAATTTTCCGGCGATAAAATCCAAACTCGCCCCCACCCCGATGGCGCAGGGAATATCGGTGTTGCGGTAATTTCGATAGATCCATTTTTCCTGCTTGGGGCAACCAAACGCCACCAAAAGAATATCCGGACGCGCTTCGCGAAGACGCCTCAGTATTTCGGCGTCGTCCATCTCCAAAAGCTTCGCGAAAGGCGGCGAATAAGTCCCCGCAATGATCAACCCCGGATGGTTGGCCTGCGCCCGGGCGGTCGCCTCCACCAGGACTTCCTCCGTGCCGCCAAGAAAAAAGAGCCGGTAACCTTTGCGGGCTGCGTGATCGAAGAGATGGGGCAGTAGATCAGAACCGGCCACGCGCTCCCGCAATGGAGCATTGAGCCAGCGCGAGACCCAGATGAGCGGGGTGCCGTCGCAGAGAACCAGTTCCGCGTCGAAGAGGATTTGCTGCAACTCCACATCCTGGCTGGCCTGGGCCGCAAAATCGACGTTGGCGGTCGCAAAATAGGAGGGCTTGCGGGCAGCAATGAGACCGTCGAGATAATCGAGCGTCTCCCCCATGGTCACATCGTGAAACGGAACGCCCAGCAGCATGACGATGCGGGGGTCTGGAATCGCCGGATTCATGTCGATTTCTCCTTGAGTAAACGCTCGTAATAATCGGACAGCTCACGCCCCAATTGCTTCCACGTATAATGCTTCAAGACCTGCTGACGCCCAGACGCGCTCAGTCGGTCGCGCAAATTTTTATCCTGGAGGATCAGCGCAAGTTGCCCGGCAAAATCATCCGCCGAATCACCCAGCAAAAGATGCTCCTGGTTTCGTAGTTCAAGTCCCTGTGCACCAATCGTGGTCGAGACAACCGGTGTTCCCAGCGAAAGCGACTCCACAATCTTCAACCGCGTTCCACCGCCGATCCGGAGCGGAACCATCTGCACCCAGGAGCGTTGGTAATAAGGACGCACATCGGGCACGCCACCTGTCACCGTTACCCCAGACTTCGCGGCAAAGGCCTGCACGCCCGGAAGCGGGTTTTTACCTACGATGAGAATTTTGCGATTCGGAATCCTTTTTAGTAACAGGGAATCCACGTCGTCAAAAAACCACGTCAGGCCATCCACGTTGGGTGAGTAGTCCATCGCCCCGCAAAACAGAATGGTCGGCTCTGGATCAGGCCTCGGCGGAAAATCTTCCATCGAAAAAAAAGTCTCATCGACGCCATTGGCCAGAACCTTCACCTCGCTCGCCTCCGGCACCTTTCGACTCAAGAAGATCTTATCCTCCGGACCACACACGACGGTTGCATCCAGCTGACCGGCCACCATTCGTTCATACCGGGTCAACTTCCAGAGATTTTCCTTCCGCAACAAACGTTGTGTTGTTGAAAGTTGAAGATGATTGAGCTCTTCACCTTGAAAAAGCAAATCGACTCGTGATCGATCCATGATCCGCAGTGGCCCTTCTGGAATAAGTGATGCATATTGCCACAACACCAGATCGCAAAAATGAACGGCGTCATAACTTTCTCCGGCAATAAATCTCTTCAGGGCCATCGCCACACTCGAACTCGACCAATGAAGGATCGTCGTCGGAACGGCGTTGAATATTCGATCCGGAAATAAGCGGGGCCACGCCGGATGGGCAAAAGGCTCAAAATGCACCCGCCGGGCAAAAGAGAAAGCCTCTGTTCGCGTGGGACTACCGCCTTCATCGAGACAAAAGAGATCAACCTGATGGTATCGAGCCAGCTCCCGGGCCAGGTTATAAACGCGATGATAAGTCCCGCGATCCAGCGGATACGGGACGTAAGGATAAAGCAGGAGTAGTTTCATGCGCTTGGTGCCGCCGTCACCACCTGGCTTTGCTTGGCCCTGCGAAGTTGCCGCAAAAAAGGATAGCCCAATGCCAGAACGCTGGCCATGACCAGGCTTCCACGCCAGATACAACCCAGGAATCCGGTTTCCTGCGAAACCGGAGCCAGCCAAAAAATCAAGGCCAGCGTGGTCAGGCTGGCGGCCATTGGCAATAGAATCGATGTCATGACCTGACGCACGAGTTCCGCGACGGTCAGCTCACAGAAGCGAGCCGTCATGGGCAGGAGCCAGAACCAGCCTATCAGCACGGTCGGAAGCATCGTCCCCACCGCGACGCCTAAAACCCCCAGCTTGAAGACCAGAAGGAGGCTCAGCACAAGATTCAGCCCTGCGTCCGCGAGGCTTGCGTAGAGAACCGGACGTTCCCATCCACTCATCATGAGAATGCGTTTGGCACAACTATTGGTGACCAGTGAACTGTAGGTGGCAAATAAGAGTGTCTGCCCAACCCACCATGTCTCCGCTTCAATGTGCTTGAGTCCCGTCAAAATGCGGATCAGGGGATCGAGACATACCACGCACAGGCCGTAAATCGGCGTGGTCAATAATGCCGTCAGCCTCATCCCTTGGAGGAGCAGTTCACGTAACCCCGCCTTGTCTTTCTGGATGCTCAACTGTGCCGCAGCCGGGGAAAGCGCGTCCTGCAATTGCACCGAGAAAAGACCAAACATTTCCGAGGCCTTGTAGCCAGCTTGATAGAGCGTGACGAAGACGACCCCAATGGTAAATCCTATCACGGCCTGGTCCGTGCGTGACATGACGAGGTTGGTGAAAGTAATCAGATAGGCCACGACGGAAAAAGAGAGGACACCCCGGACTGCCGAAAACTGGTAGTGACGTATCCCCAAATCAAATCCGGGAATTCGTGACCGGGCCATGAAATAGCAGACCACATTGGGCGAGAGCGTGGTCACCACGCTGATCAGGACGATGAGGGAAAGTCCCGCATGGGCCAGCAAGGCCCACGTCAGTAATCCCGCGTTGAAGAGAAGGGCGACAATGGTTACCCAGTTGGCCAAGTCGATCCGCTGCAAACCACGCAATACCTCAGGAAAGATGCCAGTCGGAAAAGCGAGCGACATGGCGCAGAAGAAAATCAAATAGGCGCGACCAAACTCAGCGCGATTCGCCGCCGAAACCTTCGTCCAGTCCAGGAAAGAGTTTTCCGCCAAGGCAAAGACCAGCAAGAGACCCAGGGCCAGCGCCGCAAACGACCAGAAGATGGTGCTCAGCAGTTTATTGAGCTCCTCAATTTCCCCGCTGGCCATTTTTTCCGCCACGGCCTTTTGCGCGGTAAAGCCGAGTCCAAAATCGAGGAGGATGGTGTACCCAAACATCGACCACAACAGGGAATAAAAGCCGAAGGCTTCGGTCGATAAATTCTGAAACGTCAGCCGGAAGAGAACCAGCCCGGAGATCAGTCGCAAAACGGTTCTCAAATAATTGGAAAACGCGTTGCGCCAAAAATGCTTTTTCCAGGTGTGCTCAGCCACGGTTCACACTCCCTTTTAAATAAGTCTCAATGTGACTGACCATCGTCACCCGGTCGAATTGGGCCAGGACCTCTCGCTTGCCTTCCAGAACCATTTGTCGTCGCTCATCGGGGTGATCCCGCAGCCAGATGACTTGCTCAGCCAGAGCTTCTGCATCGCCCGTACGGAATGAAAGGCCATTCACTTTGTCTCGAATCAACTCAGCACTACCACCTTCCAATGTGCTCACGACAGGAAGTTCCGCCGCCATCGCTTCCAAAGGCGTAAGCGCAAACGGTTCGCCCCAGGCCGAGGTGAAAATCAAGGCGTCGTGTTCGGCGAAGAGCTGCTGCATTTTGTCCCGCGAGACCGCTCCGAAATCGATCCATTCCCCAACCCCCAGTTCCCGCGCGGCGGCATGCAACTGTTGTACGTAGGCATCTTCGCCCCGCCCATAAATGGAGAAGCGCCATGGCCCCGTCCCCCACTTTTTCAGTAAACCCAGCGCCCGAATGGCCGTGAGGGGATCCTTATCAGCCGACAATCTTCCCGCAAATAAGAGTCGCTCAAAACCCGGGCTGTCCGGTCGCGTCATCACATTCCGGATGTCGATCCCGCAATAGATCACCGCACCATGTGCGACCGAATACCCAGCCTTCGCCGTGATCTTCTTGAGAAATTCGCTGCAAAAATAGATGCGGTCGAAACGGATTTCTTCCCACGCTCCATAAGGCGCGATTTTCTTGATCAAGCCCGCCAATCCGGTTAAGCGCAAAAATCCGCGCAAAGCCCGTGCCGCCCCCTCACCCGCCTCCCCATTCCACCAGCGTAACCAAACATCCGCCCGAAGACTTTGTGCGATCCAATGATCAGAAACATCGTATACCAACGGCAACCCTGACTGCTGCAGAGTCAGAATGAGGGACTTGCTCAGGCCTCCCATGTTCCAGACGTGGATCAAGTCGGGTTGAAATTGAGCGATCTCCTCCCTCAAGACCCGGTGATTATGGCGCTCCAGTTGGAAAAGTGAAAAAATGGAACGCCACGGGTGTCCGTAAAAACCATGAATCCAGAGGCGACGATGAACATTGTCGTCCCCTTTTTCCGTGGACAAACCATGCGTCGAAGTCAGCACGAGGATCTCGTGCCCCCGCTCGCGTAACCCCTCAACGACATCCCGACAGCGTTCTTCATAACCACCAACCGCATGGGGTGGGTAAAGATTGGTCAGGACAAGAATTTTCATGAGGAATCGCGACCGTAATGCTTCCACCCCGCCCGGTAACCGTCCATCTTGCCTCGGCGTTGGGAAAAACGAACTGCCGCCGCATGTGGCCATTCCAACAACCGACCTTCCCTCCGGCAGTAGGCCAAGTCACGAAGACTATCCCGGAACGCCCCGAGAAAAACCGTGTAGTGCCAGTTATAATTCCTGGCAGGAGTCGTTCCGGTGGCCGCCGCCGCAAAGGTATCCCCGTAGGCCCGCTTGTAGGCCTGTTTAAGCGTGTAATTATGGGAATGCATCGCCAGGGACTCGGGGGCAAAGAGCACTTTCCAGCCCTCGGCCTTGAGCCGCCGCGACCACTCATCGTCCTCCGCATATTGTAAATCCTCGCGGAACGGCCGCGCCTCCCACGCCCTACGATTCACCACGCAGCTCACCATGCTAAAAAAATGCTCCCACGATACCGATTCACGGTGAGGTCCGAAACAGCGGTCGTAATCATGGGCAAAAACGGCCTGGCAATCGGGGCGTGGAACTTGCCGGCTGAAAGCCGTTCCCACGTTGGCTTCCGATGTCGCAACTTTCATCAAAGCCGATAGCCACCGGGCATCGACCGGCTCTGCATCAGAGTTAAGAAAAACCACCCACTCCGAATCGGATTCCCTCATCCCGCGGTTCAATACCACACCGGGGATATATTCCTTGGGCAGAATTTGAATCAGCTTCCACGGCTTGCTGGCCTTGATCAAGTCCACGGTTCCGTCTGACGATCCTGAATCGATATGAATCAGTTGAACACCAGCCGGATAATCCTGACCATAAACGCCACGCAAAGTATCTCCGATTAGCGAAGCATCATTCATGGACCGCATGACGACTGAAATCGGTCGATTCATCCCCAGTCAAAATACAATCATCCTCGCCAGAGGAGCGAGGATAATTTACAGTAAATAAATATCATGGCGGGCCAACGTATTATCCATGTTCCACGAAGATTCGTCTCCCATGAGTGGGGTGGCACTGAGACCGTTCTCCACTTTCTGACTCAGGAACAACGACAAAAAGGCTGGAAACCGGAAATCCATACGTCCCTGGCTCTTAGTCGCGAAAAGAAGGACGAACAGGACGGAGTGCCGATTCACCGCTACGGGTACACTTATCCTTATTTTGGACTCACCGCAGGGCAGCGCCAAAGCATGGATAAAAAGGGAGGTAATCTCGTTTCCTTTGCCCTTTTTCTCGCTTTGGTCCGGGCGCAAAATGTCCGCCTCTTTCATGCCCATGCGCTGAAGCGTCTCGGAGGTGAGGTACTCACGGCTGCCCGCCTCCAAAAGAAACCATTCATCGTCACGCTCCACGGCGGCGTTTTCCAGGTTCCGGCGGATGAATTGAAACAGATGGAGGAATCCCGCTCCGGCACCTGGGAATGGGGAAAAGCTCTTGGCCTGGTTTTCCGCTCACGACACGTTTTGGACGATGCTGATGCGGTCATCTGTCTCGGGCAGGATGAATTCGATACCGCCCGCAAAACCCTCCCTCATGACCGGATCCATCTCATCGGCAACGGCGTCGATCCGCATCGGTTCTCGTCCGGGGATGGTGCGGCTTTTCGTCGTCAACACCAGATACCTGCCGAAGCGCAAGTCGTCGCCTGTTACAGCCGCTTTGATCCGCAGAAAGACCAGGCAACGCTTCTGGAAGCTTTCCTCGATTTGGCGATCCGTCATCCCCAGCTCTACCTGATTCTCGCCGGTCCCGAAACCGTCCCGGCTTACGTCCGCACTCTTGACGAAACGATTGCCGCCAGTCCCTACGCCAACCGTATCCGCAGGCTCTCCTCTCTCCCGTTTACCGGATCAGCCCTTGCGGATGCGTATGCGGGTTGCGACATTTTCGCGCTCGCCTCGCGCCACGAGCCCTTTGGCATCGTCGTGCTCGAAGCCTGGGCCTCCGGCAAACCGGTCGTGGCCGCGCGGGCTGGAGGCCTCCAAAAATTGATCACCGACGGCACGGACGGATTTCATTTTGAAGTGCGCGACGTCGCCGGATGCGCGGCGCAACTCGAGCGACTCCTGTCCGATCCTGCCCAAGCGCACGCCATGGGAGAGAAGGGCCGCGTCAATGCCTTAACCAACCACACCTGGACTGCGATTGCGGAGCGTATCGAACACGTCTACCAGCAAGCCGAACAACGGCAGGCCTCTCGCTCCGGCAACGTCTAATCTCACCATGCTGAGCGACTGGATCAAAGCCCCGATTATCCTGATCGGCTACCTCATCATCGCTCCCATTCTGGGGCTCCTCGTCAACAGCCGGGCCGATTTCCGGCGCTGGATTCTTGGCCTGATGGTCTTCATCACCTCCTGGCACATCAACAAGATGACCCTGATGCTCGACTCGATCAACTCCTACCGGGGACAGGTCCGCGGCTTCGAGTTTTCCTGGATGGACGTTCTCGCCATCGCCCTGATCGTCAGCCTGCGCAGTGACCGGACGCGTCCCGCCATGGGCTGGCCAACCGGTATCGGCCTCTATCTTCTCTACTGCGCCTTATCGTCACTCTCCATCATCCATGCCCTGAATCCGCTTTATGCCACAATGGCCGCCTTCAAATACACGAAGGCCAGCCTGATCTTCATCTCGGTTTACTGGGCCGTGAGGGAAGAAAAAGACGTCCGCTTTATTTTGCGCGCCATCGCCTTCACACTTTGTCTTCATGCCTTGGTCGCGCTCGACATGAAGTATGTTCAACATATCTATCAAGTACGCGGTTGGTTCGAGCATCAAAACGCCATGGCCATGTGGGCCTATCTCCTGGGCCTGCCCTTGCTCGCCGCCGCCATGGCCCGGATCGGCAGGGTCGATGCGCGGTGGTGTGTCGTTGGCTTTGGCGCCTCGGCCATTCTCGTCCAAGCTGCCCTCTCGCGGGCCTCGCTTCTCTTTTTTGCCATCGGCATCGTCCTGACCGTCTTCTTTTCCTTGATGGAAAAAATCACGACCCGGCGGATTCTCTTCACCGGGGCACTCGCCTTGGTTGGCTTGCTCGGCGTGCTCGCGACCCTCCATACCCTGATGAACCGCTTTCACGAAGAAGGCAATCAGGCGAGCGCAGATACGCGGGTGGCCATGAATCAGGCCGCGCATGACATGCTCCATGCCACCTCCTATTGGGGAGTAGGCTGGAACAATTTCGCCCTCGCGATCAACCCGCCTTATCCTTATGGCGATGTCATCGACGACGGCGAGCGAGCGATGGGACACCGGATCGACCCCGACTACGCGAAGGGTGTGGTCGAGAGCCATTACTGGCTTCTCTTGGCCGAAACAGGCTACCTCGGTTCCGGCAGCTATTTCCTGCTCATGGGCGCATCTCTCTGGTGGTGCTTGCGGGGGAGCTTTCGCTATCGCCATAACGTCCTGGGCGCTTTCTGCATCGGACTCGGCATCGCCTTGGCCATTACCTATCTTCACAGCAACTTTGAACGCACCCTGACCCAGACCAAGAATCTGTACGCCTGGCTCATCCTCCTTGCCATTGCGGCCAAGCTCTATCGCGGCAAGGTTCTACCGGAGTGATATTGCGGCTCGCCCACGATAAATCATCATAAGTTGGAAGGCAGCAACGTCAGGATGAAGTCGCATTCACGGCGCTTCATAGACACATTTCCCTCGATGGTAAGTGGCCAGGAGGTAGGGCTCTTTCTCGGGTGAGAGGAGACAGAAGTCGGCAGAGCGGCCTTCGATCAGGTCATGCTTGAGATGCAGAAGCGAGGCGGGGCGGGTGGAGAAAGCTTCCCAGGCATCCTCCAGAAAAATTCCGGCCATGCGCTCGGCTTGAAAGACGCCTTGAAAAGGCGTGAGGGTGGAACCGGCGAGGCGTCCTGATCCAGGCAAGCGTGCCGCGCCATCGGCGCCGACTTCGACTTCAACTTCGCCGAGCGTGTAGCGACCAGATTTTCCGGCGGCGGCCCCGGCCATGGCATCGGTGGTAAGCAAAAGCCGGGACGGCTCAGCAAAATCGAGGTGCCGGGCCAAGACGGAAAAAGCGTGCGGCGGCAGATGCAGGCCATCGGGAATCAGGGAGGCCAGCAACCTCGGTTCCGCCAGCGCATGCATGACGACATTCTCGAATTTCGGGCTGGTGGCAGGAGCTGCGTTGCCAAGATGCGTCCAACCCACCGCCCCGGCTTCGATTGCGCTGCGCAGCGTGTCGCCCATCGCTCCCGAGTGGCCCAGGAAGACCGCGATCTTCCTGTCCACCGCGGCATGGATCACCCTCAGGCTCCCCTCCAGGTCGACCTCTGGTGCGAGCGTAATGAGCTTCAGTAAAGCGCCCGCGAGGCCGAACCATTCGTCCAGTAACGCCACGTCAGGCTTCTGCATCCATTCGGGTTTGTGGGCACCGCGATAGCCGGGATCGGGATTCAGCCACGGCCCTTCCATGTGGAAGCCGAGGCAGTTGCGCGGGTCGAGGTTGATGTGGCCGGTCAGGTTGGAGAGTAGTTCGCGATACCCCTCCGGTCGGTTGGTGATCAACGCGATGAGAAAACCGGTGCAGCCGTGAGCGTAGAGCCGCTGCGTCGCATGGTGCCAGGCCTCGTCCGATTCGAGCGGGCGGTTGAAATCGATGCCGGCAAAACCGTTGATCTGGATGTCTATCAGCCCCGGCGCGATCCAGGGCAGATCAAGAATGTCTTCGTCGCGGGGTGTGATTTTCTTGATCACGTGATCCTCGATTTGGACATCGACGACCTCGTCGGAAAGCAGTCGCGCAGTGATCTTCATGGCTGGATTTCGAGGGGCTCCCGGGTGAAGCGAATCAGCGTGGTCCAGAGCACCGCTCCAACCAGCACCAAGGCCGGCAGGATCAATACCCCGTGCTGAAGGCCCCCACCCTGATCAGAAACATAACCGACAATCGTGGGCGAGCCAAGGTCGCCGAAGAGATGAATCATGAAGGTACAGAGCGCCACCGCACTGGCCCGCAGATGCACGGGCACGATCTCGAAGATCTCGCTCGTAATCGGCCCGGTGGGCAGAAAGAGGAAAAACATGGCCACGCCGAGGCCAACCAGGGAGAGCGTCCCACTGCTTACGGTCACGGCGAAGAAACAAATCGGCGTGGCCGCGATCATCGACAGCGCCATCACCCAGACATAACCGGCAGGGGTTCGTTTCCGTAGCCAGGTCGCGAAAAAACCGCCGATCAAGGTCGCGGTCAGACCGGCGCCAGCCAGGATTTCGCCAAAGGTCGAGGCGGCGTAGCCGAGATCCATTTGATGGACTTGATGCAGAAAGCCGGGGCCCCACACGCCGAACGCGCCCATGGCAAAGGTCTGCGCTGCGTACCCCCAGACAAGGAGATTGTAACGGCAGTTGAGCAACAGGCCCAAAATTTCCCGTGGCTTGGCCGCATGCTGATCGGTGACGTCCTCCGTGATCCCATCCGCCTCACCCCGGCGCGGCTCGCGGAGAAAAAGCAGACTCAACGCCAGGACCACGCCCGGAAGTCCCGTGTAGACAAAAGCGTGCCTCCAGGTGCTGTGCTCCGCAAACCAGCCGCCGATGGTGAAGCCAATCGCAGAGCCAAAAGGAATCGCGACATAAAACAGAGTCAGTGCTGTATTGCGCCGGGCCGAGGCAAACAAATCGGAAATCCACGACGGCCCCATGGTGACAAAGGCCGCCTCCCCCACGCCAAC
The DNA here is from genome assembly GCA_903863295.1 of uncultured Verrucomicrobiota bacterium. Taxonomy (GTDB): domain Bacteria; phylum Verrucomicrobiota; class Verrucomicrobiia; order Methylacidiphilales; family UBA1321; genus JABDGH01. The sequence continues at coordinate 12,307 of CAIPBM010000144.1, forward strand.
AAAAAGCCGGATGCAAAAGAGCTGTGTGAAGTTTTGCGCCAGGCCGCTGCAAGCGGTGGCCAGACTCCACAACACCACCCCCGCCAACATCAGGTATTTTCTCGGGAGGCGATCACCCAAATAGCCAAAGATCGGGGCCGTAATGAAGTAGCCCCACATGAAAGCCGAGGCCGCCCAACCCGCGCCTTCGTAAGTCAGCCCGAGATCGCTTTGGAGCGGCGTCAGGACCGCCGACATCACATACCGGTCCAGGTAATTGAGCATGTTCAGCCCGGAGAGAATCGCCAGCGTGATCCACGCTACGCGGCTCGGACTCAGGGAAGAAGTTACCGGGGAAGCCATGCCAAAGAAGTACCCCGTCCGGATTAATTAGTCGAATGATCTTGGCGGATGCCAAACGTCTTGTTGTTTGAGCAAGATCCTTCGACTGCGGATCGAGTTGGTACCTTGATAAAAGTTTATCGCCGTCTCGCCTTTGCTCAGGATGACGGATTTTAGAGCGGGAATTAACTGGTCACACTCCGCTCGCGATATCGGGCCAAAATCGGCACCAGCTTCAGTGCCTTCCAGTAGCGCGGGATGAATTTCCCCGGTGCATATAAACAGCGGAAGAACCACCCCAGCATCAGCCGGTCGGCCCATGGAGGAATGTTCGCCTGCAATCCCGTGATGAAAGCGATGGCCGCGCCGACGCAGATGATCGCGGGCCGGTATGAGAGCTGGTTCCGCAGATGATAGCCAAGCCGTTCCTGCACCCCGCCGCCAATATTGATGATCACAAAGGACGGCCTCCGAGCCTCGATGCGACGGACGAGTTCCGGGTCGGTCAACGGCCCCGCCGGATAGACGGGTGCGACGTAGCAGTCCTCGACCGTTACCGGGATGCCGCGCTGGTTTTGCCAGGCGAGATTGGTCTCCATCTCGAGCGTGGAGGGCATGATCCAGAACGAGGCGCCGGGCTGATTCAGCTCCTCGCGCTCGATCAGGCCCCGGAGCAGCTTCAGTCCGGAAATACGGATCAGGCTCTGGCCAGTGAACAGCTTCCACAGGAGCACCATGAAACCGCTGTCGGTGATGGCGAAGTCGCTCTTCTCCACCGCCTCGCGGTAGGCGGGATTCGTCGGCAGTTCAGCCAGGGTCGGCGCGGAGGGCACGACGACGAAGTGCCCGGGGCAAAGCTCCAGCAGGCCCGCGAGGTCGCCCGTGTAGAACCGGATGCCGAGGATGGGTTGAAAGGTCGGGGTCACAGGTCCCTTCATGACTAGCTTTCCTTGGGGAGACAAGGGAGCCTATTTTTTTAGGCTGCCTTGTCTTTGCAGGCGACGGTCACCTGGGCGGGACGATGGCCATGGGCGGCCCGGCGGGATAGGAGGGGGGTACCGGGCCGGGCGTGGCGGCGCCGAGGGTGGCGTTGAGGAGCGCGGCGAGCCGGTACCCGGCGAGGACCATGCGTTGCCGGGCGAGCGGGTTGGCCAGCGCGACGTAGTCGGCGCTGATGCGGGCGATCTTGTGGTTCTCCGTGAAGGTGAGGCGCGGGTAGACGACGTCGCGGGCGATCTGGTTGCTCTCGAGCGCCCAGGCTTCGAAGTCGGGCGTCAGGCGGACGGTATCGGCGGGCTTGAGGGAGACTTCGAGTTCCCTGGCCAGCGCGCTGACGGTGGCGGCGGCGTGGTGGTTCCAGTTCTCGTGCAGCTTGTCGACCTCGACGCGGCCGGTGGCGGGATCAAAGGAGGCGCGCCAGGCGGCGTCCCAGAAATAGTGGAGGTTGTAGGTCTTCTCGAAGGAGGGACCGTTGATCACGGTGACGCGATTGCCACCGGCATCGTTCATCCAGCGACCATTGGCTTCCTGATGGAACCAGGTCGCGCCGTGGAGCGGCTGGTGGATATCGCCGACGAGATGGGTGGCGATGGCCAGGGCCATGGCGGGAGTCTTGATGTAGGGATCGGTACCGCCCTGGAGGACGACGTAGGCACGCTTGAGGGCGGTGACGGCGTTGCCCGCGGTTTCGTTGTCCTGACCGGGTTCGACGTCGGGTTTCGGGTCGTTGGGGCTGAGGCCGAAGTCGATGTAGTGCCAGGGAAAGAAGTCGCCGCGGTAGGGGAGGTTGGGGTATTGGCCGCGGAGGTCATCCATCCAGCAGGAGAGGGTGATGGGGTTGTAGAGATCGCCGGGGCTGACGACCTGGGGGGCGAGTTGGTCGACGGCGGTCTTGGCCTTGGGGTTGAGGTGGTCGTAGGCGATGGTGGCGACGAGGAGGTGGCCGTCGGGGTCCCAGGCGCGTATAGGTGAAGTGGCGGCGATGAGGATGGCGAATAGCCATGCGATGGAACGCATGGGAGGAGTCTAGGCCGTGGAGGAGTTTGAGAACAAGGCGATCTAACGGGGGCGGCCATGAAATGGCCGCAGCAAGGGCGTTCCCAAGTGCAACTTGGGAACGAGGGAGGCGGGGGGAAGCAATAGTTAGAGGTCGTTGACTCGGTTCGCGCCCGCGATCCCTCGCCCTGCGGGATCGCCTGCGGCGTTTCGATCTTGATCGTTCCCAACGATCAAGAGGCGACTTCGCTTCGCTTCGAAGTGCAACTTGGGAACGAGGGAGGCGGGGGAAGCAATAGTTAGAGGTCCATTCGACTCCGCTGCTCTGCGCTCAGGATGACGGAATTTTTAAGGAGTCGCTTACGCGACGGGTACCACAGAGAAAGACAACCGCCGCTAGGGACAGCGGCGGCTACCACGGAGAACGGCATGACGGTCATAGACCGCCGCTACGGAAGAAGGGCGGAGATTAGTCGATGCGGCGGCCGCGCCAGAAGCGAGGCGCGGCAGAGGTGGCTCCGGTTGGGGAGCCGGGGACTTCGTCGCGTTTGGGAGGAACGACAGCGGCAGGTGGCGGTGTGGGCGGAGGAAGTGGCGCATCGCTCACCGTTTCATCACGACCGACAATTTCCATGAGGCCGGCGGCGCGGAGACGGGCAATGGTGTAGGCGACCATGGTTTCATCGAGGCTGAGCTCCATGGCAAGCCGACGGACGGAATGGGTACCCGAGGAGGCCTTGAGGGCAACGGCCAGGTCGGCAGCGCTGACTTCCAGGCCCGCCGGAATGGCACCGCCCAGATAGCGGGGGATATCGGCGACGGACGGCACCAATTCCTGTAGCTGCCGGGATTCCTGCATCCGGGTTTCGAGGAAATTGATGAGTTCTGCGGTTTCGTAGGTATTAAGGCTTTGGCTAGCCGGAGTCGCCCCGTCAGTGAATTCAAAATTACCGCGATTGAAAAGCGCGACATGCTTGAGCGCATCAAGGCCGGACATGTTGGACGACTGGCAATCGACGATTTCGCCACGGTCAAAATAGATGGCACCAATCGAACTGCCAGAGGTCAGACCCAGCTTGCCGGTTTTACGCGTCGACTGAAAAAGGCGCGCGATATCGGGCAATGGAATCTCTTCCAAGGATCCGGAGAGAAAGAAGGTGGAGGCCATGACGAATCAGGAATGTACGATCTTTCAGAGCAGAAAGAAGCCTATTCTTTCCGGGCATGGCCGGTTTGACCGCCATGCCCCACGAGCCCTCTTGACGAAAATGAACCGTTTGAGTGTTCGCGTCCTTTCTCTAGAATCACGTGTGATTGCTGTAACCGAGAGCTCCCATTTCAGGAATATCGAGGCCTGCAACCTCATCTTCCGCGGAGACTCGATTCCCGACCAGCTTGCCGATGATATAGAGGATAACAAAGGTGCTGAGTCCGACCCAGACGATATTAGTACAGGCTCCGATGAATTCCGCGATGAGCTGTTTATAGTCACCGTAGATCAATCCCGTCACTTTTCCCGGGACGCCATTCCAGCCATCACCATAAGTTCCATTGGCAAAGATTCCGAGGGAGATGACGCCCCAGAAACCATTCGTAAAGTGGACCGAGATGGCGCCGACGGGATCGTCGATCTTGAGTTTTTCCTCGAAGAAAAAGACGCTGTAGTAGGCGAGAATCCCCGCGATCGCGCCGAGGAGTACAGCTGCCCAGGCATCAACAAAGGCGCAGGGCGCGGTGATGGCGACCAAGCCCGCCAACATTCCGTTGGCGGAGAAGGAGGCGTCTGGCTTGCCCAGTCGAACCCAGGCGATGATCATCGCCGCCACCGCGCCACCGGCAGAAGCCAGCATGGTGTTGGTCGCGATAATTCCAATCTGCGTATCGGTTGAAGCCAGCGTGGAACCAGGATTGAAGCCGAACCAACCGAAGGCGAGGATGAAGGTACCCAAAAGCGCCATGGGAATATTATGACCTGGAATCGCGTTTGGCGTGCCGTCGGCATTATATTTCCCAATACGAGGCCCAATCATCTTGGAACCAACGATGGCCATGACGCCACCGACCATGTGCACCACGGAGGAACCGGCGAAGTCGACATGACCGTGGCCCAATCCCCAGTTCTTACCCATGGCCGCGAGCCAGCCGCCGCCCCAGACCCAGTTGCCAAAGACGGGATAGATGAAGGCTCCGACAAAGAAACTGAAGATGGAGAACGAGAGGAATTTCCAACGCTCAGCCATGGAGCCCGTCGGGATGGTTGCGGCCGTATCCATGAACACCATCTGGAAGAGGAAGAGAGTGAAGATTCCCGCATCAAGCGAAGCGCCGTGGAGGAAGTAACCCGCATTCCCGAGCAAGCCAAAGTATTGTCCGCCGACGGTAAATCCCAGCTCCGAGTTGAGCACGGCAGCTACATTCGGTCCGAGCGAGGAGACGGTACTGACCGAATGGGGAATATCGCCGCTGGCATCGCCCGTCCCTCCAAACTGGATGGCAAATCCGCAGACCCAGAAACCGAGCATGGCGATGGTATAGACCATGAAATTCATCATCATGGTGTGACAGGCGTTCTTCGCGCGAGTGAAGCCCGTTTCCACGAGGGCGAAACCGGCCTGCATGAACATAACGATGTAACCGGTGATCAGCGTCCAGGAGATATTGATTGAGAGAGCGGTGGAATCACGGACGTCGGCATATTTCTTTTCGGTGTTGGCCTTGGTGGTGGTGAGATCAGTATTGAGCGCGGCGGCTTCCTGCTCGGTTTTATCCACTTTGTCCTTCAACGGCCCGAGCTGCGCGCCCTGCTGGCTGAGGGCTGCGTTCGCCGCCGCGAGCTTGGTCAGGAGATCCTGCACCTGCGATTGCAACTGCTGGATGTTGGTGTTGTGAAGATCAGTGGTGTCCTTGACCTCACTGATTTTCTTGTCGGCGGTCGTCTTGGTGACCTGCAAGTCCTGGGAAAGCGTCGAGGTTTGGAGCGCGGTTTTATCCAGCTTGTCCTTGAGGTCGGGAATCTGCTCGCCCTGTTGATTGACGCTCTTATTGACGGCCGCCAGCTTCGCCTGCAGGTCCTCAATGCGATCTTGCAATCGCTGGTATTCCGCATCAGTGACCTGCGCGAAAGCAGGCAGAGCAAATAAGGCAAGGACGACACCCAGTAGTACGAAGCGTTTGTTTATGGTCACGCACGGATGGAAAGCAAAGGCCATGCCTAGCCGCGATTAATTCTTGAATAAATTTTGAAACTGGTTTGAATCCTGCTCACGCCAGAGACGTACAACAGCCCCGTTCATGATGAAACCGCTTATCCAAATCGACGTTCAGTCCTGATTTATGGCCCGACGCATTCTTATCATCGACGACCAGGAAGATATTCTCTTGATCCTGGAGCGCGAATTTCGCCGGGTGGCGGGCTTGTCGGTGATCACGACGAATAACGTCGCGGATGTGATGGAGACCATTGCCACAAAGCAAATCGATCTGGTGATCAGCGATGTGCGGATCAAGACGGATTCGGGTTTCGACCTGGTGCGACAGATCAACCAGACCTACCCGGACGTGGGATCGATTTTGATGTCGGCCTACCGCTCGGCGAGCAACCGTCAGCAGGCGGAGGAGCTGGGCGTGGTTCTCTTTTTGGAAAAGCCGTTCCCGATTGCGAAGTTAATCGCGGAAGTGAATGCCTATTTTGAGCGGAAGGAAAATCCGCCCCCCGTGGTGGAAGAGCCCCCTGCCCCCTCGACGGAAGAATCGAGTGCGCTGGTGCATTTCAAGCTGCAGGATTTGGTGCAATTGTTTTGCCTGAATGGGCGCAATATTCTCATCACGGTGAATTCCGGAGTTGATGAGGAGGTGGGAGAAATCTACGTCCAGAAGGGAAGCGTGATCCATGCGGAGTACAAAGGCACCTCAGGAGATGCAGGGTTCCACGCGTTGATGAAAATTCCCAATCCGGTGCTCAAGGTGAAGGATTGGACCGCGCCAGTGCCGGTGACGATCCAGACGAGCTGGGTGCATCTGTTACTGGAAGCTGCCGTGCAGCATGATCATCAGCCGGACCGGCAGGCGAGTGGGTTGGGTTAGGGTGCTCGCACGATCCAGGCACCTTTAGATTTCTGTCATTCTGGGTTTGTGGAGTGATCAGCGCCACTGTGATTTCAAGATGAGGACAGAGTTTTTTAGCGTGAATTCACCGTGGCCGCAACGTCGCGGGTCATGCGAAACTAACTCCGGGCAAAGGCACGACGGTCATAGACCGCCGCTACAGGAAGGCATCCGCCGCTAGGGACAGCGGCGGCTACCACGGAGATCCCATGGAAGCCGCGGGGAACTTTCCTAGGGCTTAGGGCTGCTGGGGGTGCTTCTGGTCGGCGACCCACTGGAGCATGGCTTGAAATTCGATGGGGCCGAGTGGCTTGCTGAGATAATTATCGAATCACTGGGCGAGGAATTTTTCGCGGTCGCCTTCGAGAGAGTTGGCAGTTAGAGCAATAATTGTGGTACAATCGGCGCCGAGCTTTTCGCGCAGCAAGCGG
>CAIPBM010000145.1 GCA_903863295.1 uncultured Verrucomicrobiota bacterium
AAGGCACTCGACTCGAAATCGAGCGTACCCTCTAAAGGTACCGTGGGTTCGACTCCCACCCTGTCCGCCCTTCCCGAAAAATCGTTACTTTCAGAGGTAACGAAGCCCGAAAGAAGGCTGGCAGACGTGGGAAAAAGGGGCAACTGTCAACGAAACTGTCAACAGATGGGGTAAGAAAGGGGCGCACGGCCACTTTCTTCCACCATCGCTGATAACACGCTGACTACCCTTTAGGGTCACTGGGGCTCTATCCGGCACAATATCTCGCACAACGGAGAACCGTTATGCAGAAACAGCGTTACAGATTATTCCGCCGACAGAACGGCACCTACTATTCCTTCGAAAACGGCACGGGGCGGCAGACCAGCCTTTATACCAAAGATCGGGCAGAGGCCACCGGACTTCTTGCAGCCAAGAATCAGGCCACCGCCCAACCGATCCTCAACGTCGCGATGGCTAAGGTTTACTTAAGTGCCAAGTCTCCCGAACTTCTCACCCGAACGTGGGGAGAATTGATTCAACTCATGGCCGAGGGCTACAGCGGTCCCACAGCCACCCGATGGAAGAAATTTCAGATCAGTGCACCCATGCGAATGCTGGCCAATTTTCCGATCTACCAGACCGAGGCCACCCACTTCGTGGCCGTTCTCAATCACAAGAAGGCGGGTGTTTCGACCAACGTCTGGTTGCGTATCCTCCACAATCGCGCCTTGGACTTAGGCTGGTTGCTCGCACCCGTCACGCCAAAACGCGCTTGGCCTAAAGTCCGGTACGGGGAACGCCGGGCCATCACCCTCCAGGAACACGAAAAGATTCTCGCCTCCGAGCGTCTGGCGGACTATGCGCTCTTCTTCAAGCTTCTTTGGGAGACGGGCGGCAGTCAGTCCGACGTGGCGCATCTCAATGCCGAGGATGTTGATTGGGCCGCGCGCCGCCTCTACTACTCGCGCCGCAAGTTGGCCAACCGCGGAGGGGGGCGGGCCTCTCTTGCCGTCGGAGCCCGACTGGACGCCTTGCTCAGGCAATTACCGTCCGGCGGCCCCCTGTTCCCTCGCATCCGACTTCTTAGCGAAGACGAACGCGCCAGCCATTTCCGCAAAGTATGCTTGCGCGTGGGAGTGTCGGGGGTAACGCTGCACAGCTACCGCTACGCATGGGCGGAGAGAGCCTATGCCGCTGGTATGCCGGAGCGGGAAGCCCAAGCCCATCTCGGACATGGCAGCAAGGCGGTGCATTGGGCTTACGCCAAACGCGCCCAAGTCGTCACGCTTCCGCTGGAAGATTATGAAGCCATCAAAGATAAAAAGCTTCTGGCCTTTCAAACCGCAGAACTCGAAAACGCGCCTACTGGATCGCAACTAGCACTCCATTAATGGTCCGCGAGTAGGGCGGAAGGGGTGGGATTCGACCGATTCCGACCTCTGAAGCTAAATTTATGGTGCCTTCTTTGCCTCCGAAATTCAAGAAAATCCGTCCTAACTTGCGATTATTGACTTTAACTTTTTGGTGTCGTTTTTGGTGTCAAATCAGTTCTCCAATTTTGAATTGGAGAACCGCGTCAGTGCTCGATAAGACACGTAGGATCAGTGCCAGGACGACATAGCTCCGGAGGCAGTGATGAAGCTAGGACGCGAAGGCAATTGGAGGAAGCTAAATACTCGTTCGACGAGGAGCGTCCCCCATTGGCAGAAGACAGTGGGGCACCCGACAACACAGCCGAATCTGGCAGTCAATGCCCGTGAGGCCGAGCAGGCTTGTTCTGGCGGATCGGTAGAGCCAGAATTAGAGACGGGAACCCTAAAAGCAGCGAGGATCGGTTCGCTTCCAGCCGCAGTGGTTCAAAGCCGTGTCCACCTGAGGGCATTCTTGCCCTCCTTGATTCACTGCTCCGCCGTCCCCCACTGATTGTAAAAACGCACCACCCGTTTTGCCGACCGGCTCAGATTGGTGACGATGAATCCGATGCGAGGGAACAACTTCCCCCGGTACCATTCCACTTTGGCAATCACCCGGCTGGGACAGTTCCGACTCTTGGCCTGATAGGCAAAGTCCCTATACCGCACCTGAGGTTTTTCAGGGGGGCTTCCCACCGGACGAACCGTCAGCGGTTCAACCATTTTGTTCAAGGTGTCATTGGCTGGAAGCCGGATGGCATACAAAAAGCCTTCCCCTTACAGATACTCATAGATGTCAGGATTGGCAAAGGCGGCATCGGCCCGAAAGTATCAGTCGATCTGTTGGCCGCGATAACGGGCGACAATCGGTTCGAGTAAACTGTCGGTTTTAGGTTTGAATGGGGCGCTCTCCCCGCGGTTGAGAGCGCCGCCAGAAAATGTGTAAACCTGATTGGGTTCGGCAGTAAAAAGTTGGATCACCGTGGCACCCAAAAGGAGTTGACCCGAAACCTTTGCCGGCGCCAGCCCCACCATTTTCCGAATGTTTCTCGCGTAGTCCGCTTCAACGCTCAGGTCGACGGGAAAGGCCTGCGCTGGAAAACTCGCCAAGGCATAAGCGAGGCTGACAGACGCTTTAACAACGAAAGTCTGCAAACGCACAGAATCAAGTGACAGGCGAAAACAAGCGGGCCAATCCATCCCTCGCAGATTACTTGATACTTCCGTTTCAACAACAACGATCAGTGCATTCCGTTCAATGTTTTACGAAAAAACTTCTGTCGCGAATCGGTGCAAAGCTCAAGCTGCATTGGAGACTTGACGCGGCCCTCCCGGCTACCTACAGGGAGAGAGAACTTGGCGGGACGGTTATATCCCGCCGCGTGATTTAGTACCGAACGAACAGGACATACGATATGCACAAATGGGCAATTCAAATGCAAGGTTAGGGGTTGATTGCAATCGGTGTTTAGCGCAATATTTCTACGATTAATCAATCAGAGATATAGGTTATCCTCTATCGAAGGGGTAAACACCCATCCGCAACGACAAATCAAAAAGCAAATGAAACTCTTCCAGGAAAATCCCTACAACGCCCGAGAAAACTCAATATGACCCATGGACTACAACTCAAATGAGAGATTCCGGTCTATCAATGTGGCGACTCTTTTGTTTTTTATTGTTCTTTGGCGCGGTCCCCTTTTGCTTAGGACAGACCCCACCTGCTTCTTCAAATAAGGTATTAGAAGAGTCAGATGTGATCTCCTTGAGGGATGGAAAGTTCTATCTCGATGGTAAGCCCTTTGCTGAGATTAGTTTCAATAAGTTCGATCTGTTTTGGGCGCTTTATAACGAACTCCTTAAGCACCGTGAGCTGAACGAGCAAAACGCGATCGTAAAGGCACAGGAAAATGCCCTGCTTAATCTTCACAAGATGGGATTCAGGAGTGTACGAATATTTGCATTTCCTTGGGGCGATAATGCGGCGGAAAAGTTTCAGGATCCTGATTCTCACCGGATCATCTTTGAAGCTTTGGACAAAACTATTGAGCTCTGCGAACGATACCATATTGGAATAATCTGGTCGCTGGGCTGTAATCAATTCACGGATGACAAGGAACACCTAAAAGAGCTTTGCGCCAATCCTTCGGCGGTAAATCGCGAGGTTCTCCGCTCCTACCTTTTTCAGGTTATCGACCGATACAAAAATAGCCCGGCAGTTTTGATGTGGGAAATTGGCAATGAGCTCACTTTATCGGCCGATGTAGGAGACGAAAACGGAGTCTTCAATGGAAAACGGATGCCTACGCTTCATGATGTTGCCAGCTTTTACAACGACGTAGCAAAAATCATCAAAAGTATAGATCCTCTCAGGTTGGTTAACAACGGGGGGGCTAATCCGCGGGAATATCAGTGGAATCTCTATCTGAAAAATGGTTGGAAAAAAGATACGTACGACCAGCAATCCAGATGTTTCGATTTACTTTTCAGGCATAGCGCGGTAGATGTAGTCGATATCCATTACTATGCGACTAATAAAGGAGGGCCCAAGATCGCCGGAGACGATGGCAGCGATACTGAATTGAGTATGACGGATTACATGGGCTTTGCCGCTCAGGAGGAGAAACCGCTGATGGTGGGAGAACTAGGATGTACCCTTTATGCAAAGACAAACCAAGAAGTGTGGGCAGAAACTCCCAATTACATGACAACTATTTCGGATGCAAACTCTGCCCTTCCATGGGTAAACAAAGTTTTGAATAATGTCGTGAATGCCGGTGTCCCATTAAGCTATTGGTGGGCGTATCAATCCGACCGCGATATGGATCAAAATGACCCGATGCGTTTGGATGTTTCCTTTGAGAGAAACCCTGAAATTATTAACGCCATCATTGATGCAAACAAGCGGCTCAAGCAAAAACTCGGAATAAAAAGCGCCGGGTAGTGGCGTGGAATCGATAGAACGCCTCTTGGCATTGATTCAAGCCAGATTCTCCTGATGCGCCGAATACACGTGGAAAGCCAAGCCCAACAGGATTTTTTGGCCAATAGGTTCTCCGATGAGACTTTGCATTTAGTGTTTTTCCTATTCATGAATCATGGCGCCCGGCAAGGGGCCCTTGGCCATCATCATGGCATCTTTTTTACCTGTCCTACCACAGTCCCTATTTCTTATTTAAAGTCGAATTATCAACGCTAGCGCATATGAAACAAAAAACCGTTTGCTTAGCTTTATTGCGAGCTCTGACTTTTTGGTTGATCGGATGTTTTCCTGTGTGTGTTTATTCTCAAATTCAAACTCTTTCCAGGCAGCATAGGAGCGAGGATTCGCTCGCAGAATCGTTTGTTCAACCGCCAGCCGACACCCGGCCCCAGTGCTATTGGTATTGGATGAACGGTCATATTACAAATGAAGGTATCAACGCTGATCTTGAGGCAATGAAGCGGGTAGGGATCGGCGGTGTCGAGCTCTATAATATTGGAAGTGGCGACGATCACGACGGAGTTGGAATCATGAGTCCGGAGTGGAAGAAATACATGCACGATGCGATCTCGAAGGCCGGCCAATTGGGCTTGGAAGTGGATCTCAATAATTCTCCCGGCGGCTGGTCCGCCAGTGGCGGGCCCTGGATTACGCCAGAGCTTTCCATGCAAATGGTGACCTGGAGTGAAACCCAGGTTTTGGGCGGCAAGCCCCTTAGCGTTGTCTTGACGGTGCCACCGACCCGCGAGGGCTTTTATCGGGATGTTGCTGTTTTGGCTTTTCCAACACCGGAAGCAGAGTTGAATCCTCCGGTACCGATCGAAATCAGTGCTAGTGATCCCGCTTTGAAAACCTCAGTGTTGATGGACGGAGACGAATCGACCTCAACCAATGTGGCTCCGCCTCTCGCGGGGCAGCCCCAGTTTGTGCAGTTCACCTATGCCAAGGCTATTCTGGCGAGGTCCCTTCATATTCTTCCCCGTACCTTTGATTCTCTCCCCCAAGGGAAACTATTTGCCTCAGACGATGGAGAGCATTGGCGGGAAGTGGCCGCGTTCGACCGTTTGCGCGAGCAAGCACCGTTGGATCTTGTATTTCCCGCCACGAGTGCACGCCTATGGAGGGTTGAGTTTGAAGGAAATTCCGAAGTTTCGCTGGCAGAAATTTATCTGGGTTCCCGGTATCGCATTTCCGATTGGTCCGGCAAGGCGCTCTTTGGTTGGTGGGGTGTGGATAAGCCCGAGTTCACTCCGACATCGTTGGATGCGCCCCTGGAGTGCTGCATCGACCCTGATCGAGTAGTCGATTTGACCGCAGCCATGGACGAGCATGGTCTTCTCAAGTGGGACGCTCCGTCTGGGAACTGGACCATAATGAGATTCGGCCATACTTCCACAGGCATGCACACGGAACCGGCAGGCCCCGGCGCAGATGGTCTCGATTGCGACAAATTTAGTGCCGCAGCTCTCGACGTCCATTGGAACAAGGGGATCGGACCTTTTGTAGAGGACAAAGAACTTGGGCCGTTCATTCAAGATATTCACTGTGACAGTTGGGAGATGGGAGGACAAAATTGGACGGAAGATTTCGCGGCAGAGTTTCAAAAAAGTCGCGGCTATGATCTTCGGAAGTATCTCCCAACCATCGCCGGACGCGTGATCGGGAATGTGGAAACCTCGGAAAGGTTTCTCTGGGATTTCCGACAAGTCTGTGGAGGCCTGATGATCAAAAACTATTTTGGCCATCTTCACGACCTCTGCCACGCCCATGGGAAAAAGTTCACCTTGGAACCGTATCACCAGTCGCAATTCAAAAATGTTGCGGCTGGCAGTACCGCCGATATCCCCATGTGTGAATTTTGGACAGGCGGCATGCCTGCGCCGTATTGGTTCAAGCTGGGAGCCTCTCCCGGACACATTTATGGGCATAACCTTATTGGCGCCGAATCCTTTACTGCACCAGCCGGTGCTGGTGGGGATTTCACGACGGATCCTTGGGCGCTGAAGGTTTTGGGCGACCGAGCTTTTTGTTCGGGAGTGAACCGTTATAACTTACATGTTTTTGCCATGCAACCTTGGTTGAATCAGGCTCCAGGCCAAACGGTGGGAGAATACGGGACCCACTTTGAACGAACAAATACTTGGTTCGAGCAAATGACGGGATTTAACGAGTATATCGCCCGCTGTCAGCTCATGTTGCGGCAGGGCCATTTCACGGCGGATGTTCTCTATTTCGACGGCGAGAATTCACCCGATGATGGATTGCATCTTAGTGATCCCACGAACATGCCCGATGGTTACGGCTACGACGTATGTGATATAAATGCGCTGAGGTCCCGGTTTACGGTGACGGATGGAAAGCTGACGTTGCCGGAAGGCTTGAGCTATCGGCTGCTGGTCCTGCCGAACACGGATCGCGTCACGCCAACCTTCTTGAACCTCCTTCGCAATATTGTCGAGGCGGGTGTGACTGTAGTCGGCCCCAAACCTCTTAAAACCCCCGGCCTGACTGGGCAGCCGGAAGCAGATCAGGAGGTGCAAAAGCTGGCCGATGAGATCTGGGGGGATTGTGATGGGATTAAATGCAGAGAGCATCACTTTGGGAAAGGAAGAGTGGCGTGGGGGAAATCGTTACAGGAGGTGCTTAACGAAATGCAGCTTCCGCCCGACTTCGAGACGCGTGAACATGACGCGCAGATCACTTACATCCATCGCGTCCTCCCGGACGGGAATCTGTATTTTATGGCCAATGAATCAGATGAGCCAACAGCAGTGGACGCTGTCTTCCGTGTCATGGGTGAGCAACCCGAGCTCTGGGATCCCGTAACCGGGGAACAAAGAGTGCTTCCCGTTTTTCAACAAGATCACGGACGTACCGTGGTGCCGCTTGACCTTCCCGCTCGGGGTTCTGCGTTCGTGGTTTTTCGGAAGTCGGCCAGCCCAACCCATACACAGGAGGCCGAGGCTAATTTCCCCAGTTGGAAGGTGGTTCAGGATCTGAGCAGCGGCCCGTGGTCAGTCGCGTTTAATCCCAAATGGGGTGGACCCGCCGAAGTCACTTTGTCAAAGCTAGAGGATTGGTCACAAAATTCAGATGAGAGGATCAAATATTATTCGGGCAAGGCGACCTACAAAAAGATATTTGATTTCCCCGACAGGGGAATCGATCCCGAATCGAGGCTTTATCTGGATCTGGGAAACGTTAAGAATCTTGCAGAAGTCCGATTGAATGGGCAGGACTTGGGCGTTGTGTGGTGTGCTCCCTGGCATGTGGAAATTACCAAAGCAGTCCGACTCCATGGAAATAATTTGGAGATCGATGTCGTTAACCTCTGGCCTAACCGCATGATCGGTGACGAAAGATTACCTGAAGATTGTGAGTGGAAATCGCCTCTGGGCCATTACCCGCTTTACCTCAAGAGCTTGCCTCCTTGGCTCCTGGAAAACAAACCGCGACCTAGTGGTCGGTACTCCTTTGCCACCATCAAATTCTATACAAAAGATTCTCCATTACTGCCGTCCGGACTCCTCGGCCCCTTGACTCTTCAGGAGAGCAGGAATGTAAGGATAAATGACAAGTAGATTACTTTCTTCCGGCCTGCTCGGGCCGGTTCGGATCATTTCAGAAGCGCTGGCGTCACCCTAAAACCGGATTGCGGGGCTGCAAGAGATCAGAATTGCGCGCGTGAATGGTGTGGTTCTTCCGTAAGCGTCCAGCGGAGTGCCTCTAGCTGAAGCAAAGGAAGAAGCCGTACGCTGGGCAGCTTATGACCCAAGCACTGGTAACCACGGAAAAATCATCAAGGCGGACACGCGCGGGCGGCTGAGAACGACGGCTGAACGTCGGGAGTTCCTGCTGGGGGAGTTCGAGCGGAGTGCGATGACGGGGCGCAAATTTGCGGAGTGGGCAGGCATTAGGTATTCGACGTTTGGCAATTGGCTACGGGCACGGCGAAAGTCAGGGAGCCCACAACTGCCTGCACCGGTGGTCGAGGGTGCGCCTGGCACGCGGTGGCTGGAGGCGGTGGTGGAGGGTTCGGCACCCAAGCAGGGCGGCAAGATCAAGCCCGCTGTGCTCATCGTGCATGGGCCGGGTGGAGTGCGCTTGGAGTTGAGCGAGGCGAGGCAAATCAAACTGGCCGCGCAGTTACTGCGTGAACTCGGATGCTGAGTTTTACCGGCAGTCTCAAGATTTACGTGGCAGTGGAACCGTGCGATATGCGCAAGAGTTTTGGTACGCCAAGCAAAGCTGGGCGTATCCAGCGGGTGAAATTCCCGTCCGGGAAAGGAGGAGAGCCACTCCACCCGGAATCGAGTCTTGGGCTCATGGAGGTAACGATATGAGTCAAGTGTAGACAGAGCGACAACCGGGCCGTAACGCAAGTGAAGGGGTTGAGCCTCGTGACAACAGCAACCGGATGCCGACCTCGTCGTACTGAGGGAAGGCGAAAGTAGGTGATCGCGAAAGGCAAGATCATCGGAGAATCCGGCGGGGTCTTAGACCACGGCACGGTTGGAGATGGATACGGTCGGAACTTGGGAGATCCTTCGTTGCCTCGGGCAAATGCCCGAGTATGTCCAGCATCAGGCACAACCGAAAGCAGACAGATGCGGCGGAGGAAGTCGGACCTGTTGGTAGTACTCCGAGTCTGGGAAAGCCAGATACAAGGGGAAGCGACAGGCGGAGCCGATTTCGGAAAAGGAAACATTCGCTTCACGCAGAGGAAGAAAACGAATGAGAACAAAATTGGAAGAAATAGCCAGAAAAGCAAGGAGCTGTCGGACGACGAAGTTCACGTCGCTCGCGCACGTTCTGACCCCGGCTTTCCTTCGGGAAAGCTGGGAAAAGCTGAACAAGCGCGGGACTTACGGTGCGGACGAGGTGACGACAGCCCAATACCGGGAGCATCTGGAGGAAAATCTTCACACGTTGTGGAGCCGCCTCCGGACTGGGAGCTACCGCGCAGCGCCGGTCGATTCCGTCTAGTAAAGGCTGAGGTCCCCCGCGAAGCCATAATCTCTCGGTAGGAAAGTCCGAGCGCAAACGAGCGACGTAGGAAATCTGTTTTTTCGTTCGATAACGGAAAGGCAGGATTCTGACCGTTATGCTAAAGTGGTTGCAGCGAACCTACGATTATCCTACACGGATTGTAGTTCGTTTGACAGTAATCAGATCGCCCCTCCTTTTCTTTTTTGCCTACTATCCTCTTGTTGCTTCGGTCTTAGTTCCGCTGATTAGTGACCCCGGTTTCAAGTAGTATCTATTTTCATTGAAACGAATATTACGGCAGGAGTGCTCTTCATGCCCAAGCGCGCTCTCACACCCCAAAGAATCTTGAAACTGCGTCTGAAACGAAAGTAACCCATGCGCGCTATCTTAACCGAGGTTGTGGACAAACGTAGTCCCTATGCTGCTTATTCACAGATACTTTCAAGAAGAATGGAGGAAACGAATATCTTACTGTCATCAAATGCATCACGATCTAACGCAGTTTCGTATAAAACTTCCAATGAGCCTTGATCGAGAGCAGCGGCAATCCTGGCTAGTCCTCGTCCTGAGACGGTGATGAGGTCGGGCCCAGCCTCGATCTTCAATTCTTCCTGATCCCGGCCACGGCTCCGAAGGTGCCAAGATGAAAGCACGCGGTAAGGATAGGAATGCAGTTCCTCGTAATCCTTACCCTTGCAAATCCGCAGGGTATCAACCGAGCGAGGGGTAGGGCTTATTTTCCCCCATGGCCCGCTCCAATCATCGGTTTTCGGCGGAGCTTCGACCAGATTTTGATTTTCTTTGAGTTTAATGGGCATGGCTTCTTAATCCTTGAATAGTTTTGTTGGGCTGACTTTCCCGAGCCGATAGAGCCAGATTTCGGCGCTCTGCCCAGGCTTCAGCCTGTTCGGTTAATTTTTGAAAAATCTTCCAGCGACGGATGCGTTCATCCACAACTTCCGTGGCCAGTTTACGCTCTCCGGGTGTAGCCATTGCATCAACGGCAGCTTTTTTGTCCGTGGTGTAGGTTGTATGGCTCTCCTCAAATCGGGAGTGACTCACGTAAGCCTGCCGCAAATTGGCGGCTCGAATGCCATCGCCCGCCATCAGGACGATGCCCCGGTCAATGGTCTTGCCTTGACCGGCGTGGGATGTCGTGGCGTACCCATGCGAGAATTGGCGAAATTCTGGTGGGATCGTTCTCTGGTCGGAAAGGACCAATGTTCCGTCCTCTATGATCCGAGCAACTTGGACGATATTTCCGTTGAAAAGCTTATGATCTTTCAGATTGGCCCGGATCAGCAACCGCTCGCCCACGGCAATCGGTAAAGACCGTGACAGTCCGACATCAAAGCCGGGGGTCTTCGCGGGATCGAAGAGGAAATGCTGCCCCTGCTCATCCCGCACGACAATCTTGTCCTCCCGCCGCTCCTCGAAATGGACATATTCGCCCTTACGAAACCCGCTGCTGTCCTGATGAAAAGCGAGAACGTCACCTTTCTGGTAATTCCGGGCATGTCGCTGATCGGCCTTGGTCCATTGGTAGGATTGGAAGGTGTTGATCACCCGATCCTCTGCACCGAGAAGTCCCGCGTCCTTTAATTTCGGTCTTACGGTGTCGGTAAAGCGATGGATGTCCGACCAGACAGGAGAAATCACCAGACACGATTTTTGCTGCTGGTTCGTTTTGACGTAATCGTCCGCAGCCACCTGCATCAATTGTTTTACATCGGTAATCTGTTGAACCGCGCCCAGTCGGTCGAACTCATGGAAGGCAGTGTACGCCTTTCTATCGGCTAGGAGGGAAACGGCTTTGCGAAAGGCAGGATCACGCTGGCGCAAGATTTTCGTCAGCCGAGCGGTTGTCACCTTGCCGTAGGTTTGGAGGGCACGCAGGGCATCGCCTGCCTCGACCGAGTTGTGCTGACCAATGTCGCCTACCAGCACGAGCCGGTTACCATTCTGACGGGCTATCCGGCATAAATCGCGCATCTGACGGGTTGAAACCAATCCTGCCTCATCGACAATGATGACCCTGCCTTTGATCCGTCTTTGCAAATCGTGGTTAATCAGCAATTGCTGCAAAGTGTCAGCTTCTGGGGTCAATCGTTCACGAAGCACTTCGGTCGCTCCTGACGATGGTGCGCAGGCAAAAACATCGTTACCAGCTTTACCGATGCCTTTGACAACTTCCTTGAGCGTCAGAGTCTTGCCCGATCCTGCTTTACCCTGAAGGATCACCATTTGATCTTCACAGAAAAGAATCTTCTTCACGGCTTCGCGGTATTCGCCTTTCAGTGCCGAGTCGAGGTCCGACACTTTCCCAAGGTCGCCGTGACGGCGCTTATATGTCAAAGTCCAGTTCAGATACTCACGTTCCATCAGGAGCGTCTCCTTGGAAACAATCTCGTCTCCCTGTCGAATGAGATCACCCTTCCTGATCCGGGCCTCAATCTCCTGTTTTAATTCTCCCAGCTGAATATCACCGCGTCCGTAGATACCCGAACGGGTTTATGCGGAACAGACGCAACGCGTATCGGTTTCAAATGATGTCCTAAGCGTTCTTGTTCCCGATGACATCAAACCCAATGGCTATACCCTGATCGAAACGGATCAAGGCAACATGGTTGCCGTGCGGGATGGTGACCAACTCGTCACCCGTCCCGATCTTTCCAGCGATGCTTCTCGCCGCATTCGGGCCTTGATTAAGGTCAGGTCTGCTGTCCGGGAGTGTCTTCGCGCCCAGGTAGAAAACAAACCTGAATCTGAAATCCTCAGAACGCGCCGCCAGCTTAATTCAGAATACGATCAGTTCTATTCGCGCTTTGGTGCTATTTCGGAAAGGACCAACACACGGGCATTTGCCGGAGACCCCGACTTGCCACTTTTGCTTTCCCTCGAAAGTTTCAACGAGGAAACCCGAGTCGCGACCAAGACGGCGATTTTCCGGGAACGTACCATCCAGTACCAAAAGCCTGCCGAGTCGGCTCAGACGGCGAGGGATGCTCTACTCATTTCGTTAAATGAAAATGGCAAGGTTGACTTGCCGCATATGAGTTGGCTTCTCAAAAAGCCAGCCGAAGAAATCATCCTTGAGCTTAAGGGAGCCATTTTCCTGAATCCCCAATCGCAAAAATGGGAAACCGACGACGCTTATCTGTCCGGCAACATCCGGGAAAAGCTGGCCGTCGCGGAAGCCGCCACGATCACGGACGCTCGTTACCAGGAAAATGTTGAGGCGCTCAAATCCGTTCTTCCCGAAGAACTCAAAGCCACGGAAATCGACGCGCGTCTTGGCTCGGCTTGGATACCCGAAAGCGACATCGAAAAATTCGCGCACGAATTGTTGAATCTGACCTCCTCAGACTCGCTTCAAGTCCGTCACCTTTCCCCGTTGGGATCATGGACGCTCCAGGCCGATTACAGTGCCAAGAGTTCGGTCGGCAATACCACAGAATGGGGCACACCTCGTTACAGCGCCATCGACCTCATGGAGGACGCCTTGAATCTGCGGACACCGACCATTTACGACATGGACCCCAAAACCGATCAGAGGATTATCAACGCCTCGGCGACGGAGGCCGCCCGCGAGAAGCAGCAGCAAATCAAGGAACGGTTTGGGCAATGGATCTGGCAGGATGACGAGCGCCACGCGCGCCTCGTCGCCAAATACAACGAGGAATTCAACAACATCCGAGTCCGCACTTTCGACGGAACCCATCTCTCGTTGCCCGGAGCTAGTCCGATTATCACCCTTAGGCCCCACCAGAAGGCATCCGTTTGGCGCATCCTGCAAACGCCCAATACGCTCTTGGCCCACGTTGTGGGCGCCGGAAAGACCTACACCATGGTGGCTGCGGGCATGGAGGCAAAGCGGCTGGGACTTTGCCAGAAGCCGTTGTTTGCCGTCCCCAATCATATGCTCGGGCAATTTTCCTCTGAACTGCTGACCCTGTATCCGAGCGCAAACATCCTCGTGGCCGGAAAAGAGGATTTCGAGGCTTCCCGCCGCGCCCAGCTTTTTTCGAGGATCGCGACCGGCAAGTGGGATGCTGTCATTGTCACCCACTCAGGCTTTGAACGAATTCCCATGTCGAAGGAAGCCCAGGAAAATTTACTTAAAGAGCAAATCGACGAAATGGAGATGGCCATCCTCAAACAGAAATCGGACAAAAGTTTCACCCGGCTGGTCAAGCAATTGGAGACGGCCAAGAATCGGCTGGAAACACGCCTTAAGGTCCTTTCCGCCGAGCACAAGAAGGACAATACCTTGACCTTTGAAGAGCTTGGGATCGACCGTCTGTTCGTCGATGAGGCTCATTACTTTAAGAATCTGTTTTACGTGACCAAGATGAGTCGGGTGGCTGGGCTGCCCCAAACGTCGTCCCAGCGGGCCTTCGATATGTTTCTCAAGGTGCGACACATGCAAAATCTAAGCGGCGGCGGCGGGGTGATCTTCGCCACCGGCACGCCAGTGACAAATACCATGGCCGAGATGTTCACCATGCAGCGGTATCTTCAGCGGTTCGATTTGGGAAAGCAGGGCTTGCAGCATTTTGATTCATGGGCGGCCACTTTTGGCGAACCAGTCACGGCGATGGAACTTTCTCCTGATGGCGCGGGATACCGCTTGAATACGCGGTTTGCTCGTTTCGTCAATGTCCCGGAACTCATGCAGCAATTCCGGCAGATGGCAGACATTCAAACCTCCGAAATGCTCCAGTTGCCGGTTCCCAAGCTCTCCCAGGGCAGGGCGATGGTCGTCAGCGCCCCAGCCACCCCGGAGTTAAAGGCCTTTGTAGCGTCTCTGGTCAAGCGCGCGGAGCGCCTTCGTGGCGGGCGGGTCGATCCATCCGAGGACAATATGCTCAAGATCACGGGCGATGGCCGGAAGGCGGCGCTCGATCTCCGGTTGGTTCAGCGTGGCCGCGACCATCCCGAGAGCAAAATTAACTACGCGACTAAGGAAATCTTCCAGATTTGGGAGCAGACGATAGACCAGCGCCTGACCCAGCTTGTTTTTTGCGATCTATCCACACCTCAACAGGGAAAGATAAAAACGTTTTCCGCCTACGACGACTTAAAGGCGAAGCTCGTCCATAAAGGAATTCCCGCCGAAGAAATCGCCTTCATCCAGGATTGCGATACGGATGCCGCCAAAGTGGCACTTTTCAAAAAGATTCGAGCCGGACAGGTGCGCGTATTGATGGGTAGCACCCAAATGATGGGAACGGGAACGAATGTTCAGGAACGCTTGATCGCGCTGCATCATCTCGATGCCCCATGGCGACCGGCCGATATTGAGCAGAGAGAAGGCCGGATTTTGCGCCAGGGAAACAAGAATCCCGAAGTAAAAATCTTCCGTTACGTGACCGAGGGCTCCTTTGACGCGTACATGTGGGGTGTGCTGGAAACCAAGGCCAAGTTCATCGGACAAATCATGACTAAGGAAAGTCATGTTCGCAGGATCGAGGACTTGGACGCGCCGGCCCTGACCTACGCCGAGGTAAAGGCCATCGCCTCCGGTAATCCCCTTGTCATGGAAAAAGCCAAGGTCGATGTCGAGGTGATGCGAGTGAGTCGTCTTCGGTCCCAACACAACGAAGCGTTATTCATTACACGCAATTCGATTCGACGAGCCCAGGAGGACATTGCCCGCTTGGAAAAGAAAATCACCCATTTGCAGGCCGACTTGCAAATCCGAAAAAACACCAGAGGGGAAGCTTTCACAATCAAAATCGAAAATCGATTCTACCAAAACCGCGAGGAAGCAGGTGCCGCCTTGAACCGTCTGGCGGATAAGCATCTCTTGACTGAAAAAACGGTGGACGTTGGCGAATTTGCCGGATTTAAGATTCAGTTTTGGCCGGATCGAGTTAAGGAGGTCGTGCTTTGGGGTAGCAACGCCTATACCGCCAAAATTTCGGACTCGCCACTCGGAACCATCAGTTCTCTGGAACACGTCGTTCGGTCCCTTGATGAACGCATCAACGAATTCCGCAACGACCTTGCCGGAACGCTGCGCCGTCTGGAGGAACTACAGCCTCATGCCCACAAGGCATTCGAGCACGAAGAAAAGCTGAAAGGCCTGATTCAACGCCAGCAGGAGATTGTCCAAGCCCTCGATCTAACCAAAAATCAAGCCGCTAATTCGTTGGCGGCTGAAACGCCTATCATCGCGGAAGAATCCATCCAGGAAAAGCAATCCATAACCGTGTCCAACAAAGAAAATCCGAAAATAACAGTCTAACTTGCGACAGCATGTTTTTTGCAGGAAAGACCATTCTAACAATAGTTTCAACGTAGTGATCACCGCAAATGGAATGCGACCTTCTCTACCAAACGTCGCCATTTAATTGCATTAAAATAGCAGCCGCGCTAGGACTCGAACCTTCATCGGTCCAGGAAAAGGCATTTTTCGTAAAAATTAGGGCCTCAAAAAGGGCAGGCCTGAGTTTGCATGACGACTCTTTTAGCGCACGTATTCCTTGCTTGCGGAAAGGCACGAGTTCGAAGGATTCCAGCGTGTTGCCCTCTGAGCTTGACTCGCCGTCGCCTCAGGTCGTGAACAGAGTCACCGACCAAACATAGGCCAGAAGCGAGATGCATTTTAGAGCATTCTTGCCGCGCTCGGGCAACAGCAGCAGACCGCTACCGATCAGATCGTCACCCAAAGCATCTCCAACCAAAACGACCAGCAAATGAAGTCACAGGCCGCCAATCAGGCTGCCGACCACGAGTTGAACGTCTCTCTGCAAAATCTCATGCAGTGGGAGGGCCAGATCACCAGCGACCGCACCGAGTTCAAATAACCCATGAAATATCTCTACCTGCGTTATCTCAATTTCCGGCTCTGGCTGATCCGTCGTCGTCTCCGGCGCATGAACCTTCACTCCGCCTCGGCTCAATCCAACACGAAGTCGCACTCAGTGACCAGCGTGGACGAGCAGAGACTGGCGCTCGACTGGATCAAAGTTGGAATGATCGCCTCCGCTGTCTTGAGCATGTGGGTGATCTTTGGGCTTCTCAGTCTGGAGCATCTCCCAATCATCACGCCGCTTCCGTCGCATTCACCCTCGCCACCCGCGTTCCCCGATCCCATCACGCCCGAAAGCCAGCCTTGGGACGGCTCACACCCAAAATTCAAAGTTGTATGACGATCAGTGACCTAGTTCCCACTCTCCAGCCGATGGTCGAAGCCCTGAACCAGCAGTTGCGCTTCATCTGCTTCTTCATAATGACCGCCGCCATCGTTGTCCGCACGGGTAGCGGCAGCACCAGCATCAGCCAATTGCTGCGCCCCATCGTGACCAACCTCATGATTTGCGGCCTGCTCGCCACGCTCCCGTTTTGGTTCAACGCCATCCGGGACGAATTCTGGAACATAGCTGTTGCCATCCGCAAGGAATTCACCGGCAGCCTCGACGGCACCGGCGCGGCGCTCATGCAGTTGATCGAGCCCCCCGATACCGGAATCAATTGGCTCGATGTCGGCAACTCGATCATGAAGGCCGTCCAATATGGCATCGGCTGGCTCCTGGTCTGGATCGGCGGAATGATCCAGTTCCCCATGATGATCGTGCAGTATGTCATGGAGTGTCTCTGCTATTTGTTTCTGCCCATTGCGCTCAGCCTCTTCGCCTTTGACAGCACCAAGGGGCTCGCCATTCGGTATCTCCAGCAGACCTTGGCCATCCTCGCTTGGCCCATCGGTTTCGCCGTCGTAGATCTGGTCGGCTATGCGCTCTTGGCCAGCGTCACCTCCGCCGTGAGCGCCGGTGCGATTGCCGTCGGCGTGGCCACCAAGTTCACTCCAGCCACCCTGGTCATCGGCGGCATTGTTGCTGTCTGGCTCATTCTCGGTAGCCTTGTCACCCCCATTGTCATGCAGATGCTCTTCTGCTCGGGCACGCCCATGTCCGTTTACTTCCGTCACTTACCTTACCGTCGTCTTTTATGCCTCTTACTGGCTGCCAGCCAGCTCATGCCCTTGCCCGATTCCATCGAATCGGTCGAAGCCCATCTTCCCCTTGAATTTATTCGGGTGGTTCCTGATCTCACCCAAAACCTTTCCACCTTGAAATGAGCTCATCATGCAATTCGATCAAAAGCAGCTTTTTCAAATCGCTCGGGATTACCCTTGGTTTCTCTTTACCGGAGAAGAAATCTCAGAACTTTGCAACGTCGGTGAGGACCAGGTCCGCCGGGTCCGAAATGCCCCGGACAGCCCTTTTCGTTACAATAAATGCCGCCCCGAGTGGTTCACCGAATGGATGCAAAATCATCCCGAATATCAATCAGGCAAAGCATCACCCTCTGCCCCTCCGCCTTCGTGTGAGCGTTGCGCCGAAGCGGTTCGAAAAAATCTGCGACTGAAGCCTCTCCGGGATCAAAAAAACAAGAAAACCAAACGCATCTCAGGACGACTGCTCGCCGGGGATTCCTGATTAGTTTCCCCTTGGTTTGCTGGCGATCACTTGAGGGTATAGCGCGCCCCGCGACCCTTGCCGATTTGCGCGAGGTAGTGCTGCGCTGCCAGCTTCTTCAAGTGAGCCTTGATCGTGTTGCGGTTGGCGCCCGTCGTATCCTCGATCTCCTTGACCGTGATTTCACCACGCGTCTTGGCGAGGTCGAGGATCTGCCGCGAAAGCGCGGGCAGTGTCGCCCGCAGCGATTGCTCTTCCTTCACCTTCGCCGCCAGGTTGTCTTTCTGCTTCACCATCGTTTTCAGGAAAAAGACCAGCCACGGCTCCCAATTCTGCGCTTCCTTGCGGATGGTCTGCTGGGTGCGGCGCAAGGCGAGGTAATAGCCATCCTTGTTCGCCTCGATGACGCCTTCCATCGAACTATAGGGCACATAACCGTATCCGACCCGCAACAGCAGCAAAGTCGTCAGCACCCGCGAAAGCCGACCGTTGCCGTCCTTAAATGGGTGGATCGCCAAAAACACCGCGATGAAATCCCGATCAGGATCAACGGATGATGGACCTCCTCGTTGACCGCTTGGTTGTACCAATCGACCAGCTCTTTCATCCATCCAGGCGTTTCAAAAGGCGTGGCCGTTTCAAAAACGATGCCGAGACTCTTGCCGTCCGGTCCGAAGGCTTCAACGTTATTCGTCACTGTCTTGTATTCGCCCCGATGTTCCTGGTCCTTGGTGCTGTACTTGAGCAAGACCCCATGCAACTGCTTAAGATGATTTTCCGTCGGCGTGATCGCTTCGTACCCGTCGAAGATCATGTCCATCGCGTCGGCATAGCCCCCGACCTCCTGCTCGTCACGGCTGACAAACGATTTGGCCCGCAACCCGGAAAGTAACTTTTCCACTTCTGCGTCGCTGAGCTTGGAACCCTCGATGCGGGTCGACGATCCTACGCTTTCAATCGTCGCAATGCGCCGCAGGCTCGTCAGCCTTTCAGGCGCGAGTGTCTCGATGACTTTCCAGCGCCCCTTGAACTCGTCGATATCGGCGATGAGCTTCAAAATCTCCGGGGTAATGGTGATGTTCTTAATCTCAACCATAGGTCACAATATCCATTTGCACCCGTTTATACCCATTTAGAGACTTAATAGAAAGGAAGAATATCCATTTATACCCGATACTACCCGTTCGATATCCAATTGGTCGGAGAATCTTTGCCGACCCTCTTCGTCTTTTCCAGACCCTGTCAAAATAATTATTTCGGCGTTAATCGGCGAATATCGGCAAAAATCGGGGAAGTTCGGGGAATTTCCGGACGCAAAAATTCAGAAAAAAGAACCGGTGTTAGGACTTGGCCACGCAAAAGGAACCAAGTCTATGAAAACACAAACACCACTCTCTAAAAATCATCTCACCAAACTCGTGGAGCGCGGCTTCGTCCTCCAAAACCAGCTCCTCGTCCTCCAGGCGGAATTTGCCGGCATCAAGGACCAGTTGAAAGCCGAAGCGCTCACCCGGGCGGGCGAGCATATCCCGCTCTCCGACAAAAAAAGCGAAGGAGACCAGTGGATCGCCACCGGCAAAGATTGCGAGTGCCGCATCGTCTTTCCCGCGCCGAAAATCAAAACCGACCTTGATCCCTTGGAACCCGATTTCAAGACGATCAAGGCGCTGACCGGCGACCACTTCCGTTCGTTGTTTCACCGGGTCGTTTCTTATGAACCGCAGGACAAGAAAACCTTCCGTGACGATGTGAGTCGTTTTCTCGCCGAATCGGCGGCGACTCAACTGCTCGATCTCTGCACCAGTCCGTCCGAACCCAAGGCGGTTTGGAAAGCTCTTCCCAAGCCCGCGAAAGGCAAGTCCGCCTAAGGGGAGCCGCGTATGATGAGCGAACACAAAGCCAAATTTCTCACCTGCCGCCACCTCCCGGCGCGGCTGACCGTGATCGAAGCCTCTTGGTATCTCGGTTTCAGCGAGAACGACATCCCGGTGCTGGCCTCACGCGGGCTCCTCAAGCCGGTGGGCAATCCCACCCAGAACGCGACCAAATACTTCGCCTTAAAAGACCTGAAAAAAATCCACGAAAATCCCCGCTGGATCAATCGCGCCACCGCCGCCCTCAACCAATTTTGGCGGCTCAAAAACGACAGTCGAAAAAAATAATCCCCTTATGAAAAAACCTTCTTCACCCCAATCGCCCAACCTCGTTCTGACCTCCGCTGAATTCGCCGCCTTGGTCCGGTGCGGCGAGGAATGGGACCGCATCCAATTCATGAATTTGTCCCGGCTCCCCGGACGCCTTTCCGTTCAGGAAGCCGCCTGGCTCCTCGGCTTCAAGCCTCACGATATTCCGGTTCTCGTCTCTTACCGCTTGCTTCAGCCCATGGGTACGCCGCCCAAGAATGGAGAGAAGCATTTTTCCTCCGGGCAACTGGAGCGGTTGAGCCGCGAGGCCTGGATCGAACAGGGAATACCGCGCATCCGAGGCATCTCGCCAGACCCAGAGCGAAAGCTCTGCCCCTTCTGCGCTCAGGAGATCAGCGGCTCGACTCTGATCCGCGATTACCAGACGTACTTCGACGAGTCCTACCGCGCCCTCAAGGCAGAGGTTGACGCCCGCGGCAAGGCGTTGGCGTCGGCCCACGGGGGAGATAATCGCGCTACTTTCGAGCGAGCCGTTCGGGTTGCTGTCGAGACGAGAGATTCTTGGATCAGGTACGTCGAAGTCCCCGAGATCAACATCGACACCGCTCGCATCTCCGATGTGTGGCGTGCGGCGCGCGAAACCGTCTTCACGCAACTCCGTGCCAAGCAGGCAGCGCCACTTGACGCGATGAGCCTGTCTCCCGAAGCAGCGGCGGCGGTGGATGCTTATCATGTCGAGCGCCAAAAGGTTCTCGAAGTGTCACAGCGACTGCAGGCTCTCAACACCGAGATCACCCGCGTTAAGGAACGGTCGTTCAGGGCGGACCTCACGACGCTTAGAAACGAATTAACGCTGCTGAAGGCGACACAAGCCCGCCATGCTGTGCCCACCGCCACTCGCTGCGTGGAGTATATGGCGGAAAAGGCCGCCAAGCAGGTCACTGAACAGGCCCGGGAAACGGCGCGTGTGGCACTGGAGAACTACAGCCAGAACGTCTTTCCGCAATACCAGACGGCGATCAATGAATACCTGGATCGTTTCAATGCTGACTTCAAGCTGGACTCGGTGGGTCCGCGCGGAACCCGAGGGGGCACGGTTTGCAGCTATTCGGTCCTAATCAACAATATCCCAGTTGATATCATGGCCAGCTCGGGACCTTCCTTCAAGACCACGCTGAGCGCCGGCGATCGCAACACGCTCGCTCTGGCGTTCTTCTTCGCCTCCTTGGATGCCGATCCCCGTCTGGCCCAGATGACCGTCGTCATCGATGACCCGATGACCAGTCTTGATGAGCACCGCTCTCTCGCGACCGTGCAGGAAATTCGCCGCCTGGGCAACCGGGTGGCCCAACTAATCATCCTGTCGCACTCCAAGCCGTTTCTTTGCGCGATGTGGGAATCTGACACGAGCGCGAACAAAACCGCACTGAGCATCATTAGGGATGGCACTGGCTCCACGTTGGCAGCGTGGGACGTGACGCAGGACTGCATTACCGAGCACGACCGCCGGCATCAGATGATCCAAGCCTATATTGCAGGCGGAGCCGCTGCCGCAGCGACGGCAAGGGATACCGCCATTGCCCTACGCCCAACGCTGGAAGGCTTCATTCGGGTGGCCTACCCGGAAGTCTTTCAGCCTGGCTGCATGTTGGGAAATTTCGTCACTATCTGCCGCCAGCGGATTGGGGCAACAAATCAACTTCTTTCCCAAGCCGACGCGGAAGAGTTGGACCAGATCGTTGATTACGCGAACCGATTTCATCACAACACCAATCCGAACTGCGTTTCAGCGGTGATAAACGATCAGGAGCTGCTGCGCTATTGCAGACGAACGATCGCATTTACGCGGCGGACGGCGCCTCCAGCGAGGCCCACCCCATAACCTTGATCGCTATCGCGCGTCGCGAACAGTCCCATCGCCGACGATTCGGATCAGGCGCGCTTACGGCAGGACGTCGGCAGAACCACGATCGTTCCATCGTCCTGGCGCTTGAATCGCGCATGGACTTTAATGCTGTCTTGGACCTGCGAGACTGCGTGGATGATCTTCCCGAGGACTTTGTCGAAGTTGTCGAAATTCACGACCAGGATTGATCGTGTGATCTGGCGGAACAGCACTTCGAGGTACCATCTCGGTGTTTGGGTGCCGCCGAATTTCCGTAATGCATGAAGCTCCTCAAGGCGGCTCACGACGGTGGCATTGAACAAGAGTAGCGAACCGGCTTTCTGGAGCGCAAAGCTCTCCAGCCCCTCATCTGGCGACTGTGACCACAACAGCGCCGGCGTGTTTTTGGCCACATCGCTTTCCTTCTTGGCGGCGTGGTAGTGCTTCAATGAAAGCCCTGCCTTGAGAACGAAGAGCTTCGCTGTAGTCAGGAGTATGGGCACAATGAACATCGGTTCGATGTCCCCTGGCGATTCGAACTGGTTCACCATGAGTTGGCGGGCCAAAGCCGGAAGCGCATAGCGAAGCTGCTTACCTCCTTTTTCGATCCCTAGTCCCTCGGGAGATTCGGCCCCTTTAAAGCACCACGGCAACGATCGGTTGAACGCCGTCAATGGTGCGTGCCCACGGATAAGCGACGATGCGGTGAGATGGTCCAAGACCGAAATGACATCATGGCCTCCAAGGTAACTTACCTGCGGACTAAAGAACCATTGAGAGCCGGGGTGGATGTATTTGCACTCGATAAGGAAAATGATCCGAGATTTCTTGGCTCGGTGGTAGGGCCACTTGAATCCGTAGTGGGCGAATAGATCAATACTGAACGATTTATCGATTCGGTTTTCGTCCTGGCGCATGTAGGTGAACTCGCCTAGGACCTGGCATTTTCTCGCGTGCAGCATCCGCGCGGCAACACTTTCGAGCGGTAGTCCGCTTTTCAGCAGATTACTTTTCCATTTCTTGTCATCGCCCGAGCCTGACGGCAGAGTTTTGGCCTTGTGCGATTGCTTTGTCACCCCGAGAACGGTAGCCAGACCAAAGTTATCCCGTCACGCTTTGACATATTGCTGAGACACTTTTTTGAGCTTAAAACAGTCTCTTGAAAGCCATTATCCTGAGCGTTCTGCTTTTGTCGTCCGCTCCTATTCTGGCTGATACCTACACCAGCGTCGCCTCCGGCGTAAAGCATTTCTCGAATGGAGGGGGCGCAGTGGACCTCGACGAAAAATAGGCGAGGCACTCAATTCGTTATTGGGCGATCACCGTTTCTTGGCGAAACGTTACGACTGGGAAATGGTAATGGATGAAACCCAGATTGGATTCTCGAGGTCAGCAGGCTTACCAGCAGGTTCCTCACTAACAATTTCTAATGCATTCAAATCTAGAGCCTCAGCCAAGCGGCCCAGTCCACGACCCTTGATGGTGACGAGGTCGGAGCTGGCCTCGATTTTTAATTCTTCCTCGCCAACCCCGCCAAGCCAATTCCAAGAGGAAAGCACGCGGTAGGGATACGAATGGGTTTCTTCAGTAGAGGGAGACGCCTTTTTGCAAAGCCGAAGCGTAATGACTGATTGAGGCTCGGGATTGATCCGGCCCCAGGGACCGCGCAATTCATCCTTTCGGTTAACGGGTTCAGATGGAATGTGAGATTTTTTAGGTTTGAGAGACATAAGTTCTTTGAGTGATTGGGTTGCGGTGCGCCTTGCGAGCGGTCATCGCCATGCGGCGGCGCTCGGCCCAGGCTTCAGCTTGTTCGGTTAGTTTCTGACAAATCTTCCAACGGCGAATGCGCTCGTTGACAATCTCAATGGCCAAGGCGCGATCAGCGGGCGTGGCCATTGCGTCCATCGAGGCACGCCGGTCAGTGGTATAGGTGACATGGCTGTCCTCGAAACGGGAATGGCTAACGTAGGCTTGCTTGAGGTTAGCAGCCTGAATCCCCTCACCGGCCATGAGGACAATGCCCCGATCCACCGTTTTGCCTTGTGCGGCGTGGGATGTTGTCGCGTAGCCGTGGGAAAACCGCCGGAATTGTGGGGGGATGGTGCGTTTGTCTTTGAGGACAATCGTGCCGTCCTCCCTCACGCCAGCCACCTCGACAATATTCCCGTTGAAAAGCTTGTGCTCTTTCAGGTTGGCGCGGATGAGGAGCCGTTCGCCGATGGACACCGGCAGCGACCGGGACAAGCCGACGTCGAAGCCCTTGGCGTCCGAGGGAACAAAGGCGAACCGTCGTCCCTCTTCATCCCGCACCACGATCTTTTCCCCACGCCGCTCCTCAAAGGCGAGATATTCACCCTTGGAGAACCCGGCGCTGTCTTTATGGAAGGCGAGGACATCACCCGCCTGGTATTTGCAGGCATCCTGGCGAGACGCTTCCGTCCACTGGTACGAATGGTAGGTGACGACGGACTTATCCTCTTCGGCCAGAACTCCCGCCGCCTTGAGCCGTGGCCGGACCTCGCCGGTGAACCGATGAATGTCCGACCAGACCGGGGAAATTACCAAACATGATTTCTTCTGGCCGATGGTTTTCACATAATCGTCCACCGCCATGTGCATTAGCACCTTGGGATCGGGGATTTCCTTGACCGCGCCCAGCCGGTAAAATTCCTCGAAAGCCCGATAAGCCTTCTTGTCGGCCAGCAATGAAACGGCACTGCGGAAGGCTGGGTCTCGCTGGCGGCGAATCTTGATCAATCGTGCCGTGACTACGTTGCCGTAGGTCTGCAACGCGCGGAGAGCGTCCCCCGCTTGGACGGAGTTGTGCTGGCCGATGTCGCCCGTCAGGAGGAGACGATTGTTGTTCTCCCTCGCTATTCGGCATAGGTTACGCATTTGCTGCGTCGAGATAAGCCCTGCTTCATCAACGATGATGACTTTGTTTCTGATTCGTTGTTGCAGGTCCTCGTTGACGAGCAATTGCTGCAACGTATCGGCCTTGAGCGTCAGTTCATTTCGCATCACTTCCGTCGCCCCCGATGATGGTGCACAGGCAAAGACATCGTTCCCGCCTTTTTCAATACCTTTGACGATTTCCCGTAGCGTGCGGGTTTTACCTGTTCCAGCCTTCCCCTGAAAAATAATCACCTGATCGCGGTTGAAAAGGATGGTGCGGACGGCCTCGCGTTGTTCCTTGGTCAACTCGGGATCGAGATTGGACACCCGGCCCAAATCGCTGTGACCACGTTTATACGTCAGCACCCAATTGAGATATTCCCGTTCCATCGCAAGCATTTCGCGGGAAATGATGTTCCTGCCCTTCCGAATAAGATCACCTTTGGCGACTCGTACAGCAACTTCCCTTCGTAAATCCCCAAGCTGAACATCAGCCCGGCCCGAGATGAGGGCTTCCCGCAGCAGTATCCGCACGTCAATCACGGAATGGCGCTCGAATACTTCGGCTTGCGCTCGATCCATCGCTTCCGATACCGATCTGGTGTGACGGTGCTTGGCGATGCCATCCGCCTGCGCGATGACGCCCTTGACGACGTTGAGATGATCACCGCTGGCCTCGCACCATTGACGACGTAATTCTTCCGGCTCAACGGCGATCTTATTGGCGCGGGTACTTCCGGCAATCTTTTGCAACCCATCCTGACTCGTCACATTCATGCTCGCGGCGACACGTTCAATTTCCTCATGCCGCTTGCTGAACTGGTCACGCAGGGTTGGTGGAAAGCCCTTGATATGAAAGCCGATCTTTCGTGCTTCCTCGATTTCGTAACCGGCTTCCGTCATGCGTTCTGCCAGTTTATTATAGCAGACCTCCCGGCAAAATGACTGGTATTGATAATACCCCTCTGGTTGCACCGCCTTCCATTGTTGTTCGACATCATCATAGCTAATGTTCATGATGCAAATATGGGTGTGTAATTGCGGGTCAAGGGCACGGCTGGCATCGTGTGTGACGATGGTCGCCACCATCCTGTTCGTGTAACGGTCCTGATTATCGATGCCCCCCTTCCTGATCCTGACCGCCGTGACCGCCTCAATTTCCTTGATGGTGTCGTTAACCGCCTCTTTCCACCAACCGGCAATTCGTTCATCTCCCGCGACGAGATAGGCAATGGACACATCTTTTGGTGGTGAAATTTGACCGAAGTAGCAGACTCGTTTTTCAGGACCGCTCTCCCTCGCAGCTAATCTTTCACCTGTGACCGGATGCTTGCCTGCACAGAGGCGGGTGAATTCTGTTTGACGCACATGGCCACTCAATCCGAGCTGCTTTGCTCCTTCACCCACCCAGGTCATTTCCGATTGTCCCCCTTGCGAGAGATAGTCTTTCTTGGCCATGTGCGTGCGGAAATACTTCACCGCCGCTCTGACTTGCTTACAGGGTTTATCAAATCGAACCATGCCAACGACCTTCTCACATGACAGCAATCGTAGTCATGAACTCCGTGGTATTTTTGGTAGTGCCGACACTACCGACAACGATTTGACCTCGTGATTGATCGTATGCTTCGTCATGATTCATGCTCAAATCCGTAAAGAATCGGATTTCAAGGAGCAAAAATAGGGTCAGGGAAAAGGGGGGAGGACACGCCACCCCGAACGAAGTTCGGTTTAGGCCGGCGCAGGGTGCGTGATTCGTCATCATTCCTGATGCTTCATCATTGATCGTCGTGCTGACTTCACGCTCATTGCTCGCGACGATTCATCATAATAGCGCCACCGATGCTGCTGCTGCTCCCTAGTCGAATCGTTCGGCAAAGGAGCCGATTCCATTTTCCGGTAGTGCCGGTAGTACGGGTAGTGCGCGTCCTACCAAAACTACCAGCGAAATTTTGCTTTCGGATGTTGATCATGGCTATGTGGCACCATGAACAACCAAGAACTTCAAGCGGACCTCGCCAGGGTCGCTGCGGAGTATAATCACTCCGTTTTACAACAGGCAGTTTTAGAAAACTACAAGGATTCGATTCTTCTCTTACGAGCGAAGTACGCCAGTTACGAGAAGATTTCAGAACTCCTCAACGAGCGCGACATCAAGGTGTCCGTCGCCACGGTGAGGAAGTTTTGCCGGAAGTACCAGGAGGAGGCACAACGCCTTCGCGCCGAGATCGCGGCAGATAGCGGCACGGAGGACAAGCCTGCGCCACAGCCAACCGCACCGGCGAATAACAATCGCCCGCCACTCACCAGTGAACCGGGCAAACGCGGACCGCGCACGGCTCGCGATCAACTGTAATCACGGAGAACCATGACTATTGAACTCAAACCACAACCTAAGAAAAAGCTGATCGTCTTTCCGCAGGACAAAGGAGGCATCGGCAAAAGCTTCATCGCCACCCTGCTTTACGATTATCTCACCGAACAATCCATCAAACTCAAGACGTTCGACCTGGATCATGCGAACAGCACGTTTCAGCGCTTCGTACCGGAAGCCGACTTTCTCGATACCGATGTCGATGCGAACAAGTTGGCCGTGCTCGACACGATGGTCAACGCGCTTGAGACCGTAGATGTCGTGTTGGTCGATAACCGGGCATCAGGCGGAACCAAGGTGCTCCGCTATATCGAGGACAGCCGATTGACACAACTGCAAAAGGACCTCGATTTCGAGTTGCTATTCGTTGTCGTCGTCCTCGAAGACAAGGATGCCATTTCGCAAATTGCCGACTTGCTGGACGCATACCATGACCGCGTGCGCTGGCTCGTCGTGAGGAACTACCGCGATACGGCAACGATCACGATGTACGACGGATCGAAGACCCGCGAACGGTTGCAAACCATGGGAACCCTCGAAATCGAAGTGCCGTGCCTCACGGAAGTGACGCGGAACAAGCTTCAGTTGAACAATCTCACTGTGAGCAAAGGTCGCACTTCTCCCAAGGTCCACCTGCTCGATCGCAGCCGTTGCAAAACCTTCCACGAGGGGATGGCCGCTCAGTTCGACAAGGCGAAAGGAGAGATTCTGCCATGAGCACTCCCGATCAACTTAAACAACCGGCGCAGTTGCCCGACGACCTCAAGGTGCTTCTGGCTGAAATAAAAGTACCGACAACCGATCCGCTCCTGCCGTTACTGGCGTGGATTTGGAAACAAATGGTGGATACCAAGGCCGTCCTTGAATCAGCCAGGTCATCCGCTGCCGCCGTATTTGACAACCGGCTGGAAAGGATGAACAAGACAGCAGAAATACTGATCTCCGTCGATGAGAGTTTACAGCAGGTCGATGAACAGCTTCGAGCCAAGCCCCTGCAAGTAAAGGAGCAGGTCGAGGAAGAGTTGGCTGAGCCGATCAAGGCCGCCGTCGAATCGTGCCGCAAGCTCGACCAGCAGATGAAAAGCCTGCTGCAAAGGCTCGATCACAAGGTGGGGCGAACCCAACGGGCGCTCAACATCGCATTATTCGTGGCGGGATTCACCGGAGGAGGACTCATAGGCTTATGTATTGGTCATCTTTTCTCTTCGCATTAATTACCACGGCTCTGGCCGTGGCCTTCATCGGACTCGATCACGAGATTTGGGCGTTGATCCTGACCCCGGCGGCGGCATGGTTCGCCTTTCTGACCTTCGCCCTGGACGAGGCCGAGGAATGGAAATACGTCCTGACCCTCGGCGGCGTGCGCTGGACGGAGGCCGATTTTTGCCGGGGCTGGGAAATCGACGGGCGCACCGGCTCCGGCAAGACGGCCAGCGGCGTCGTGCCGATCATCCATGCACTAAAGATTAGCCGACCGGACATGGGCATTCTGGCGCTCGATACCAAGGGCGATCTCAGCGAGCCCTTGCTGGCCATTGCCGAGGAATTAGGCCAGGAGTCGGAGATTCGGCAATTGGAAGTCCGGCCCGACAACGCGCCTCCCGATTGGCAACCATCCTACACGATCAATATTCTGGCTGACCGAAGCATTCCGTTTTCGACCTATGCCAAAATCCTGGTCGATGTGGCAACCGCCGCCGGCCAAAAAGGCGGACAGGCGTTTTTCAAGAATGCCGCCCAAGTTGCCATTGAAAATGCGATGGCGCTCTTGGATGCCCTTGATTGGCCCGTGACCATCGACAACTGCTATTATCTGGTCACAGACATGACGGAACTGACGGACCGGGTTGAGGAAATCGAAAAATTGGACAAACCCGAGCATGGGCACCTGCTCGATTATTACCGGGAGTTCGTCAAACAGCCGCCCGAGCAATTAAGCGGCATCCGCTCCACTGTCTTCAATTACCTTCAGCCGTACACCGCGCCGGACATCGCCGAGATTTTTTGCACCTCCGATCCAACCTTCGCCATCAAGGAATTGGATTTAGGACGGCTGGTGACGATTAAGATTCCGCAGAAATTCCAGACAGAGAAAAAATACATCAGCCTCTTGCTGAAAGTTCTATTTTACCTTCATGCTCTTCGGCGATACGACCTCCCGGCCGATGAGCGGGACCAGAAGAACCTCATTGTTCTGGTGTTGGACGAGGCACAAGAAACCGTTCTTGTCAGCGAGGATGGCATTTCCGACTACAACGTCGTGGACAAAATTCGCGGGGCGCGGGCAACCACGATCAATTCAACGCAGTCACCCACCTCGTATATTCCAGCGATGGGCAACCGGGAGAAGGCGGACGTCTTTCTCCTGAATCTCGGGAACAAGATTTACTTCACCGCAGCGGACAAGCTTTCCTCGGAAATGCTCGCCGACTCCATCGGCAAGCACACGATCAAGAAGCGCACCTATGGCCGTTCCCTGGGTAAAAGCAACACAAGCTGGACGGAACAGGACGAGCACCTGATTAAGCCGCACGTCCTCCGCGCCCTGCCCAAGCACACCGCCATCATCAAGCATTGCGAGCGGCCCTATAAGCGCGTCTTCCTTCGGCCATCTCCTTTCACCAAGCCCAAACCGGCAGTGAAACCAGAACCCTTACAGGTCTCTCAAACCAAAACCAAAAAATCGACCCCATGAATCTCATTAAAGAATGGATCAATGCCATCCTTCGAATCGCAAAAAATAATGCCGAATACAGTGAACTCCACCGGAAGGTACAGGAGCGTATTTTCCTTTTTGGTATCGAGATCGGCCTAAAGAGAAAACTCAGCCCGCAATAGCGTGCCCAATATAAGAAGACCTTGATAACGGCTCAGACATTGTTCCTCTTTGCCGAAAAGGACGACGCCAAATTGACCGGTCCCAACCCTGTCGATCATCTGACGGCGCAATACCTGTTGCATGACTGGATTGCAGAAGAGCCCTCGGTGCGCGCGATGCTCGAAAAGGAGTTGGGACATAGTTTTGATGAACTTGACCACCTGCCCGCCATGTCACCGCAGTTGCGGCAGATGACGCTGGATCAACTCAAGCTAATTTCCCTCCTTTATCCCGAACAGCTTCCCGAGGAAGAGATCGCCGCGATCCTCGACCGGCTGGACCATCCGCTTGACCGGGCATGAGGACAGAACATGCCGCTCAAACCCAAACCTTCAAAACAGGCTGACCAGCTCGATCTTTTCGACTATGCTCCACGACATGACTCTCACGCAGTACGGACGGATGGCCGAACGACATTGGCGGGAATTTCTTCCCAACAGAGTGCGGGAACTGGAAGCCAAGAGTCAGCTACACGAGGCTCTCTACGAGGCGGAAGAAAAGACGAAGGACGAGATGGACCAAGCCATACGGGACTTTCGGAAACAGGGATACACGCCCCAGCAGGCTCACGACACCGCGTGGGAAATCGTCCGCGAGAGGTATATCCTGCTTCCTCCCGAACAGCCTTAGCCCAAAACAACCGCAATTATCGGATCAGCCCTTCCGATACGGTTGGAATCGGGTCGCTCAAACAGAAGTTTAAACAGAATGTCTCTGCCATCCTTACCTTGCGCCTGATTGAGCAGGAGAAACGCCCTGCCACCCCCGCTGAGAAGGCGGTGTTGGTCAAATTCGTCGGCTGGGGTGGAATACCCCAGGTCTTCGCCGCCATTCCACCGGATGATTGGCAGAAGGAGGCCGAAAAGCTTTCCCAAGTGCTCAAACCGGAGGAATGCGAAGCGGCACGCGCTTCCACCCTCAATTCTCATTACACGTCGCCCGGGACCATCCGTGCCATATACACCGGAGTAGAACGGCTCGGTTTCAAAGGTGGTCGCATTTTGGAGCCCGCCTGCGGAGTCGGGCATTTCATTGGCCTTATGCCCGAGGCCATCCACACTCAATCCTCCGTTACCGGCATCGAACTCGATCCGATCACGGCGCGGATTTCCAAAGTGCTCTACCCCGACGCGGACATCCGGCATTCCCCCTTTGAAAAAGCGCTCTTGCCCGATGGCTCTTTCGACCTCGCCATTTCCAACGTGCCCTTCGGGGACTATCAGCCCTACGACAAGCGGTTCAACGGCCATAAATACCCCATTCACGATTATTTCTTCGCCGCCTCAATGGAACGGATTCGGCCAGGTGGCTTGGTCGCCTTTATCACGAGCAAGGGCACGCTCGACAAACAAAGTTCCCGGCTGAGACGACACCTTTCCAAGCAGGCTGATCTCGTGGCCGCTATTCGATTGCCCAACACCGCTTTCAAAGGAAATGCTCACACCGAAGTGACCACCGATATTGTGATTTTGCAAAAGCGGCTGCCGGGACAATCACCATCCGGTCCAGCCTGGCAGGAGAGCGTTGCCTACACCAACTCCCAGGGGGAGGAAATGGTCCTGAACGAATACTTTGTGGCTCATCCCCGACAAATGTTGGGCACGATGACTCTGGAAGGCCGGATGTATGGCCGACAGGAGGCCACTCTAACGAGCGACGGACGCGATTTGACCAAGGCTCTCAGCGAAGCGATGGAGCGTCTGCCCGAGAAGATTTATCAGGCACCGCAAACCGGCCTTGATCCTTCGATGGAAGTAGCCGCCATTCCCGCTCCCAGCGACATCAAGCCCAATGCCTATGCGTTGATTGATACCGACCTGGGAACGCAGGTTGCCGTTCGTGAGGGCAATGAGCTTATTCCGATTCCCGACCTTCCAAGTTCTGTCGCCAACCGTATTCGCGGCATGGTTCGCCTGAGAAACAGAGTTCGCGAATGCCTCCGTAGCCAAGTGGATAATGCACCCGAAGCAGAAATCCTTCAGGCGCGGACCCATCTTAATCAGGAATACGACCGATTCCATGCGCGATTTGGAGCCGTTTCCGATCAGGGCAACGTGCGCGCTTTCGCAGGCGACCCGGATCTTCCCCTGTTGCTCTCACTTGAAAACTTCAACGAAGAGACCCGCCGCGCGACTAAGACCGCCATTTTCCGGGAGCGCACAATCCAGCACCAAAAGCCTGCCGAGTCAGCCCAGACCGCCAAGGAAGCCCTGCTTATTGCACTAAACGAAAATGGCAAGGTGGACCTGCCGCATATGAGCTGGCTGCTCAAAAAGCCGGTGGAGGAGTTCTTGCCAGAACTGAACGGGGTTATCTTTCTCAATCCCCAAACGCAGCAATGGGAAACCGACGATGCCTACCTGTCCGGCAACATTCGGGAAAAGTTGAGTGAAGCGCAGCAGGCCGCCCTGACCGAACCGCGGTACCGGGAAAACGTCGAAGCATTGAAGGCTGTCCAGCCCGAGGAACTAAAGGCCACCGAGATCGACGCCCGGCTCGGATCAGTCTGGATACCTGAAAAGGACGTGGAACGGTTCGCCCAGGAGCTTCTAAATCTTCCGTCATCAGAATCGGTTCAGGTTCGCCATCTCCTCGAAATGGGAGCGTGGACGCTGCAGGCCGATTATCAGGCCAAGGTTTCCGTTGCCAATACCACCGAATGGGGCACGTCACGTTATTCCGCCATTAACCTGATTGAAGATGCGCTTAATTTGCGGACTCCGACAATTTACGATCCTCATCCCGATGACCGCGATAAGCGAATTATCAACCCTCCGGCCACCGAAGCCGCCCGCGAGAAACAGCAACAAATCAAGGAGCGATTCACCCAATGGATTTGGCAGGACGATGAACGCCGGGCACGGTTGGTTAAACAGTACAATGAGGAATTTAACAACATCCGCATTCGGACCTTTGACGGCAACCATCTGACCCTGCCGGGAGTCAGTCCGGCTGTGTCTCTCCGGCCC
Organism: uncultured Verrucomicrobiota bacterium; assembly: GCA_903863295.1. Lineage (GTDB taxonomy): Bacteria > Verrucomicrobiota > Verrucomicrobiia > Methylacidiphilales > UBA1321 > JABDGH01. The sequence goes on from CAIPBM010000145.1 coordinate 32,941, forward strand.
CACCAAAAAGCTGCCGTTTGGCGTATCCTGCAGACGTCCAATACACTCCTGGGTTATGTCGTCGGTGCAGGCAAGACTTACACCATGGTTGCGGCGGCGATGGAGGCAAAACGGCTGGGGCTTTGCCAGAAGCCTCTTTTCGCCGTCCCCAATCACATGCTCGGGCAGTTTTCATCCGAGCTGCTTAACCTCTACCCCGGAGCCAATATCCTTGTTGCCGGAAAGGAGGACTTTGAGGCGGCCAGCCGAGCCAAGCTCTTTTCCCGCATTGCCACCGGCAATTGGGATGCGGTCATTGTCACTCACTCGGGGTTTGAGCGCATCCCGATGTCTCTCGCAGCCCAGGAAGACCTTCTCAAAGAGCAAATCGATGACTTGCATGATTTGATCCTTCGTCAGAGCGGCGACAAGAGTTTTGTTCGGCTCGTCAAACAGTTGGAAGCCGCCAAGAACCGGTTGGAGACGCGGCTTAAAATTCTTTCTGCCGAGCATAAGAAGGACAATACGCTCACCTTCGAGGAGCTTGGCATCGACCGACTGTTCGTTGATGAGGCTCACTATTTCAAAAACCTCTTCTACGTCTCAAAAATGACGAGAATCGCGGGCCTTCCGCAAACATCGTCTCAACGAGCCTTCGATATGTTCCTGAAGGTTCGCTACCTCCAGCAACGGAACGGCACTGGCGGCGTGGTCTTTGCCACCGGAACACCAGTGACGAACACGATGGCGGAAATGTACACGATGCAGCGGTATCTCCAGCCAGCCGACCTGAAACGGCAGGGCTTGCAGCATTTCGATTCGTGGGCGGCAACCTTTGGCGAACCGGTTACGGCCATGGAACTTTCGCCCGACGGCGCGGGATACCGGTTGAATACCCGGTTTGCCCGGTTTGTGAATGTGCCGGAACTCATGCAGCAATTTCAGCAGATGGCCGATATTCAGACCTCTCAAACGCTTCAGTTGCCGGTACCCAAAATCTTTCAAGGAAAACCAACTGTCATCAGCGCCCCGGCCACGCCGGAGCTGAAGGCATTTGTCGCCTCCCTCGTCAAACGGGCGGACAGGCTTCGCAACGGGCGTGTGGATCCGTCCGAGGACAACATGCTCAAGATCACGGGTGATGGCCGGAAGGCGGCGCTCGATTTGCGGTTAGTGCAAAAGGGCCGCGACCACCCCGAGAGCAAAATCAACTTCGCAGCCAGAGAAATCTTCCAGATTTGGGAGCAAACGAAGGACGAACGACTGACGCAGATCGTCTTTTGCGATCTCTCAACACCGCAGCAGGGAGCACTAAAAAGGTTTTCAGCCTATGACGACTTGAAGGCCAAGCTCGTTCAGAAGGGCATTCCCGCCGATGAAATTGCTTTCATTCAGGATTGCGATACGGATGCCGCCAAAGTCGCCCTTTTCAAAAAGGTGCGAGCCGGGCGGGTCCGGGTGTTGATGGGAAGCACCCAAATGATGGGCACAGGGACGAACGTACAGGAACGCCTGATCGCGCTCCATCACATCGACGCCCCATGGCGGCCTGCCGACATTGAGCAGCGCGAGGGCCGGATTTTGCGCCAAGGAAACAAGAATCCGGAGGTGAAAATCTTCCGTTACGTCACCGAGGGTTCTTTCGATGCGTATATGTGGGGTGTACTGGAAACCAAGGCCAAGTTCATCGGGCAAATCATGACGAAAGAAAGCCACGTCCGTAGGATCGAGGATCTGGACGCGCCCGCCTTGACGTATGCCGAGGTGAAGGCCATTGCTTCCGGCAATCCCCTCGTCATCGAAAAAGCCAAGGTGGATGCCGAGGTAATGCGGTTGAATCGCCTTCGTTCCCAACACAGCGAAACGTTATTTATTACGCGCAACTCGATTCGACGAGCACAGGAAGACATTTCCCGTCTGGAGCAGAAAATCGCGAATATCCAAGCAGACTTGGATATTCGCCAGAACACCAAAGGGGAAGCCTTCGCCATCAAAATTGAAAATCGAATTTATGAAAACCGTGGGGAGGCTGGCGTTGCCTTGAACCAATTCGCCGAAAGGCATCATCTCACCGCAAAATTACTGGATGTTGGCGAGTTCGCTGGATTCAAGGTTCAGCTTTGGCCTGAGCGAGTCAAAGAAGTCGTTCTTCGCGGGAAAAATGCCTACACCGTCAACATTTCGGAAACACCACTCGGCACAATTAGTTCTCTGGAGCATGTCGTCCGATCTCTTGATGGACGCATAAACGAGTGCCGTAATGATCTTGCCCAAACAGCGCACCGCCTTGAGGAGTTACAACCTCACGCCCACAAGCCCTTCGAGCATGAAGAAAAACTGAAATACTTAAACCACCGCCAAGAGGAGATCGTGCAGGCTTTAGACCTCACCAAGAACCAAGCCTCTAATTCCTTGGTTGCAGAACCAACCCCAGTCGCCGAAGAATCCGTTCAGGAGAGACAGTCTATTACCCCGGCGAACAAACAGACACCAAAACTAACCGCGTAAAGCGTGCTCTGTATGACCTTGACCTTAAGGCAATTTGGGAATTGCTCTAGGGCGTGTCTGGTTGTTGATGGCACCACTATCGTCAACCACGAGTTGCCTGCCAGGCGCTCCGGTGACGAGGCCAGAACTGTCCGCGCAAGCCCAAGGGTTATTGTTTTTGTAGGAACTGGTGAAGTTGTCGGAAAAGATAGGGCCGTCTGCTCGCGCTTTGTCCTCCAGGACCTGACTGACAAAAACGAGAAGCACCGATAGAAAGAGACATTGGCGAACTCGCTTCATGGCTTCGCAGTACCGGGCGTTGCACAGACCTGGGCAGAGTTGACGCTTTCGCCGGCCGGGGTGGCTGCGCTGATGACGTAGTAATATAGGGCCTCGTTGGTTAGGCCCGTCGAATTGAAGGAGGCCGTGGTCGGTGTCCCGATCACCGAGTAGGGCCCGCCCGATACTGTGGATCGCCTCACTTTATAGCTCGTCGCTCCAAAGACGGGGCTCCATGTTAGACCCACCTGGGCGTTACCCGGTGTGGCCACGATCCCCGTGGGGGCGACCCGGACGTTGTAGATGGTGCCGTTGTTCACGATGGTGGGAAGCGTCAGCGAAGTGCTGCTGTTGATGATGACTCCATTGTTGGTGATCGTCCCGGTCGCCCCGAACTGCGCACTCCCGGTAAAAACCAGCGTGCCGCTGTTGACGATGGAGCCGGCGGCATAGAGCTTGCCCGAAACGGAGACCTGTGCTCCCGCAGCGATGCTCACAGAAGAGGTGTTGGCGATCGTCCCGCCGAGGATGAGAATTCCACCGCTCACGGTCGTGGCTCCTCCATACGGGTTGGTTGCGGTCAGCTCCATTGTGCCCGCACCGTTTTTTGTGATGCCGCCGTTGTTTATAATCCCGGAAACCAGGAGATCCGTCCCCACACCGGCAACTGAATCTGCAACATTGAACGTTCGAATACCGCCCAACATGGTAACCGGCGCACTAATCACGGAGAGGGCAGTCCCCCCTACTGTCACATCGCCATTCAAGCTGAAGTTGCCGTAGCTGGCTTGAACCGTGCCCCCAACGGCCAGCGTGCCCCCGTTCAAGGTGAGCGCCCCTAGTGAATGATTATTTCCCACGACACAATCCGCAGAAAGCACTCCTCCATTTTGGATGGTGATCGGCCCAAGGTTGAGGGAAAGAGCATTCTGGGTGCCTTGCAGGCTCATCGTCGCGCCATTGATGGTGATCGATTTGATGTTCTTGAGAGCAAGGCCGATATTTTGATTTGCCCCCGACGAGTCGGTCACAACCACGGTGCCGCCATTGACGACAAATGCACCACTGATTTCGTTGCCAGTAGCAGCTTTGTTGTTGATGGTGAGAGTGCCTGCTCCGTTCTTCACCAGTCCGGTGGCTCCGGTGATCAACGAGGAGATCATTGCACTCCTCCCCGCATCCACCTGAATTACCGAGGTGGCCCCGAAATTGATGGCACCACCCGTAAGGGTGTAGGACTGGTTGGCAAATTTCAAATTGCCGACCGTCGGGTTGAATCCACGGCCAAGGGTCACGGTGTAGGGGGTGTCGCTGCCGGTCCCGATGCCAAACACCGCGTTATTCGAATCGGTCCACACCGCAGCGGAAGTAGCCCACCAATTAGCGATGGTTGCATCCCATATTCCGGCGTTATCCGAGGGGTTTCCACCGCCGCCGTTCCAAGTGAGACTCTGCACGGTGGTCACGACGATGCTGGCGTAGTTCGTCACCGCCCCGAGTTGCACCTGAATTCGGTCAGCGCCAGATTTAGTGATCTTTACGGCGGGGGCCGGTGTGGTCGGTGAGAGCACCTGGACCCGGATATTTGCGAGACTTGCCGAGGCGAGCCATGCGGGAGCTTTGACCGTGAAAATCGTCGCGGGCGTGGCAGTTACGATGTCAGTCGCCAGATTTACGTCGTAGTTGTTGACGTCAATGAAAAAGCGCAGGGCAGCGGGATCCTCGTAGAGATTGATTCCGACGGTGTCTGGGATGGGTGTGACCGGGTAGAGGAGTGTCTGGGCCTTGCCGAGCACCTGATTCATTGCAGTAGAGAAACCCGAGATCAAATTGGCGCGATCGGTAGCCGTGCTAGCGTTGAAATACGCTAGACCGATATTGTTTTTAATATAATAGACTTTGCCGAAACCAATCGTAGTGAGCTGGGTGGCGGGAGCCCCGGAGCATAATATTGTCACGCCGGTTAGAGCAGAGAGGGAGAAGTTGGCGTAGAGATCGAAGTTACCGGACTCGCCCTTGCGAGCCCCGCTGCTTCCTGTGACGATGAGCCGGCCGCCGGCTGTGACCCAGGGTGTAATGATGTTGCTCACGTCGACCGAGTCGAGGACATCGGCGTTCGGGATCACCAGCACCCGCAACTTGGCAAGGGTATCTGCTGTCAGTTTCCATTCGGGAATCGGGCGGTATTGGTAATGGAGATTGCCCAGGGCGGTTCCCCAGCCATTGTAGGCACCGGCGTGTGGCTGGTTATTCATGTCGTAGAAACCTGCCGGCGTCATGTATGCGATGACGGAGGAGGTCGAGTAATAAATCCCCACGTCAGCGAGCGAATCGCGCCCGCCGAAGGTCGCGCGCGTAGCTTTGACGAAATTTGTGAACCCGCCGTTGATCGTTGCGCTCTGGGTCGTACCGGCATTTCCGGGGAGAAGCATTGGCATGGCGTGATTGGCCAGCATTTCATAGTAAACCGTGTTGACCGCGCCGGGATTCTCTTTGTATGGCTCGTAACCGTTATTGAAATACATCCAAGTATTTAAGAGTCGGCTCTTGGCGTGTTCGCGGCCGAGTTTATACATCGGCGCGAAGCGGCCAACGGGAGGGATCATGAAACCTCGAGCGCTGGTGCCCATTGACCAACCGGGTGTGACTTCCGTGCTCACCATGTCAAGCGTCCCACGACAGTAGCCCAAGCTAAAAACAGGGATGTCGTTTCCCAAGACGGCGAAATCGGACACTCCCATATGGGCGGCCGCATCCTTAGAGACATTGTAATAGTTGGTGAGGGCTTCCGTACCGACCTGCCGCTTGAAGATCTTGTAGGCGCGCCAGATTGAATCATCCAGCCAACTGGCATCATTCCACTTGCTGTCGTCAAGATTCGTATAGGTGCCGCCAAGGGCGGTGAGCTTGCTACGTAGCGCGGTGCGCACGTCGAAGGTCTTCACATGGGAGACGCCCATCGCCGTCAGTTGTGCGGTCGTGAAATTAGCTCTGAGGTAAGTGCGGAATCTTGCGACCGACCAGTCGCCGAATGCCACCTTGACGGGCGGGTATCCGAAATTATCCCAGGGACTGAAATTATCGGTCCAGATCCCGTCAATCTGTCCCATAGCAACGCTGTAGAGAATCGACGAGCGCTGTTGATCAATCCACATCGGGCATGCCGCATCCTTGGCGGTACTCAAATAGCCCGCCAAGTGAGTCGACCCGCTGACGGTTACCGGGAGCAAACCTCCCGAACGCAGCGGGTTTCCGGCGACCCCATCCACATAACCCAACCAGTTCTCAACATTTCCAAGAATGTCTTTCGAGGAACATGCGTCGAGCACACGGCTTTTCCGGGGATCGGTATTGTCATTGCCGAAATAGCCGGTGGCGGGCGTCCCATCGGGATAAGTCATCGCCCGTCCGCTAGCCCCGTACACCGGGTGCAACCGGGTGTACGGGCCGCAAAAGCTCTCCGCATCGAAGTAGTTTTGAGGCCCGGCCCAGCGAAACGCCCCTCCCTTGGTATCTACCATGTTCCAGGACCAATAGAACCGGTAAACGGAGCTGTCTCCCTCCGGTTTAGTGGGTCCCAGCTCAAGGATGAAGGAAGTTGAAGTGCCGAAGGTTTCATAATAGGTGATGTATTTGCAGCCCGCGTTGTGCAAGGTAACAGGCGGATGCCAATCGCCGATTTCCTTTTGGGCATACATGCACCAGGAGGGATCCCCGTTGCCAAATCCGCAAGTCCCGTTGTTCGCCTGCACGGTGGCAAGATCGTTGCTTCCGACAATTATGGGATAATTATCCCACCAGGGGCGGGTTTGGGCTGTCAGAGGTGAAAGGGCGCCAAGTAAAAGCGCAGTAATTGCCTCGGCGAGCCGGATCTGAAATGAGAAACGGCTGGGAAATAAGCGAAGCATTTGGGTGGGACGGATGTTAATAATATTGGAGTTGGATTTCATCGGCGCCGTGGGCGCGATCAATTGATTTTTTTCGTAGTTGGGTTTTTGGAGGGATAAAGTCTTCCGGATAACGCCGGACAACTATTGAGGGAACGATATTTGCCGCGGAAGCCGGCTTAATCTGCGGGGTAAGATTTATTTAACGGGCTTGGAACTGCATTTAAATCAGGGGGCGGGATGACATCCCGAAAACTGACCATAGGCAACCCGTAATAGTTACCAAGTCGTACTTGTTCCTTCTGGGCGCTGTTGCCGTCCGGATGATTGAAGAAAAGTTCCATGACAGCAGGTTGCTTGGGATTCGAGAGAATCTGACGCAAAACCCCCTCATAACTGTCGTCCAGGAGGAAACCGGCAAACCAATCATTTACCGCGTACTCAACGATCACAAAATCAGGATTTTTGGATAAGACATCGCGCTGAACCCGCAGCGCCCCGTATCCCGAATTAGTCGATCCAATGCCCGCATTGACGAATGTCACTTTTGAATTCGGAAACTTTTCCTGAAACCATTTAGAGACTTGGGAAATGTATCGATTGGCGGGGTCTTTTGTACGCTCCCCGCCCGCGGTGATAAAGCCGCCCAGCGCTGCCACAACAATTGGCTCACCACGTCGCGCTTTGGCAAAGACAGCATCAAGTCGCGCCAAGTCACCCATGCTTATTAATGATCGTTGCCGCATACTGTCAGTAACGACATCAGGGGAATCACCACGACCAATCGTCGAACCTAAGGCGGCAAACGTTAAGATTAAAGCGATGGAAATGAAACAAATTTTCACAGATAATAGTTTCATGTGTAGTGGGGGGGTTTATATTGCTAAAGGTAACTTGTTTTTTGGATTCAGGACGGGAAAGGATTTCATTCGGTGGTGGTGTTCTGAAGCGTTAATAGCTACTTGCCCGGATTCGAAGGAAAATTCAGCGAGAGTGAGTTGTCCCCGGACTTGAGCAGCATCGGTATAAAGAGTCCGTTTTGACCGAGAATCTTCGTCCCGGCGAGCGCATTGGCTGGAACGGCATAGGCGCTGTAGTTACCCCAAAGCATGACGCCGTACGGCATAGCCTCGTCCCTATAAACCGCGTTCGGGATCGTCGAGGCCTTTATTGAAACCGTCAAGCCACCGGCGCTCTTGCTGGTTTTCACGTCGGCTTGGGGAATAAACTTCGCCGTGTCAAACCAGGCAGACATCTCCGGCAGAATGCCCATGCTGTAGGAGTCTTTGGGAAGATTTGAGTACGGGGTGATCCGAACAGGTGACGACTTTCCTTCATTGAAAATCACCAACCCGTTCTTATCGTAATAGCTGAAATTTTTACCAAATTGGTCGATCTTCTGTCCGTCGGCATAGTAATAATACCAGGTTCTGTCCACGCGGCCCGTGGCGTAGAATCCGTTATACGTAGGACCGAAACATTTGTATTGCGCTTTTTTGTCGATGGAAAATGGCTCAGTGACCGGTTGGAGACTTTTGTTACTTTTAATAATTGGAGTAGTTGCCGCGATATTCCCAAAGAGACCGTAAGTCGGGGGCGTTTCCATCGGGTACGCCGCCTTGTACATATCAATCGCATCGGACACCGTAACGACTTGAATACCCTCTTCCTTGAGAACCTTGAAAAGGTTTTCTAAGATGGCTTGACCCTCTGTTTTCCGTTTATTCCCCGTCGTGAAATCAAGTTCTTCTATTTCCTGCTGAATCACCAACGTCACGATCTTATTGTACTTGGCCTGCTTTTTATATTCTTCAACTTCAGCACGCCAAAAGGAGTCGTCGGTTGCAGTGGCGACACCGATATCCTGAGGGTCGTTCGGATCAAAAGTAAAAGTCGATTGCTGGGCCGTGCGAAAAACCAGATTCAGGTCGTTCGAAAGCCAAGGCACGCTGATGATTCCACCCTGATCCAGGTTAGGCGCCTTGTAACAATCCGGCCTCGCATAGTAGAAGCCAAATGGACTGCCTCTGTCGGAGATACCGTCTGTCGCAGTCTGTTCGTAACAGCGTCCCCAAACCGAATCGATGCCGTTCTGCTGTAAAAAGTTCACCCACGGCGCACCATAATGGAGCAGCCCCGTGGTCCGTATTTTCTGTCCAGGGAGGAGATCGCGTATTTGCTTTAACTCAGCCCCGGCCTTATCAACAGAGTCACCGTCTGAGAACTATCCCACCTCATCGCCATTGGATTTGTTCCATTCTTGAATCTCCGTCTGACACGCCGCAACGGTGTCGGGCTTCAAATAGTAAGTGGCACGAAAACCGTACTTATGGAGAAGCTCTGCCAGACCTTTCAAGCCTGCCTCGCTTCCGGGCGTGTTTTTGTAAACCCCTTTGGAGGCGAAGCACACGACAAGCTTGCCTTCTGCCTGGTCCTGACCAGTGGTGACACCACCGCCACCTGCCGTGCCTGAGGCGGGCATGTCGGCGCGGGCCGTAAGATTGGCCAAGCCCGTTCCTGTGAGTAACACAGACAAAAGGAGGATCTTTATTGTTGCTTTAAACGGCATTGTTTTTGGTGAAAGGGAATACTCAGGTTGGTCACTGCAAAGTTTTGACATGATCTTTTGAGTATACTTTAGAGGAAGGTCACGGGCCATTTTGTAAGCATGATTAAGCATCAGAAACGTATTATTAAGCAATGTCGTACAGTGCCATTTACATGTCTTTTAGCGCCATTGTCAGGGCCGTACTATTGGAGACCGATTTTAGCTTTGGATCATATTACATTTTGATTTCCAAGGCATGTCGTTCTAACGTCCTTCCGAAATTGACGACTGGCCCAACCACCGCATTGCGGAACTCACCCTGCCTAACTAGAAAATATCTCGCCCAGCCTGATCGCTTCAATCCCGGAAAGTATTGCCGGAGGCGGGATCAGCCAGCAGATGGAGTTTCCCGTCTGGATACAGTCCATCATCGCCCTCCGCCGATTGTTACTCGAGCAACGCATATTCGTGAGCCGGAGGTGTCCTGGGAGAATGTCAAAAGCTTTGTTGAGGCTGCGCGCGGATCGAAATATTCAAACTCTGAATAGGTGATTAGGAGCCCAGTGAGAACACGCAGTCTTTCAGCTCTAAGCCCGTAACTCGGTTAGTTATAGGTTCAATAGAAAATATAATCCCCTCCGCTTTTCTCGAACCAAGAAAGTTGCGGATCCGCAGGCCATTCACATCAATCGCATAGATCGATGGAATATGTCGGGCAGGATCCGGAGACGGGATGGGATTCCCCGGCAAGACATCAAACATCTGCTTGAACAAAGCCCGATTGTTTCCGAATCGAAGTTCGAGGATCCAGTCTCGGAGCTCGATATTGCGAATACTGGCGTTTTGCGAGGCAATGACAACGCCATTATCCGAGAAACTCCTGACGTTATTAACTGAAATACCGTCGATGCGTCCGGTGTCCTCGCCGGAAATCACCAAGGGTTCGCCCTTGCCCCACCACGCTCCGGCAATCTGGCGCGTATCCATCAATACGTTGGAAATCACCACGTTTTCGACCCATCCGCACTTGCCCGCAAATATCGCAATCCCCCGGTTTGTGTCGGTGATGACCAGATTACTGACGACGACATTCCGCACCTTACTCGCGAGGTGTCCAAAACGAAGCGCAGCGGACCGTGATGTCATGATGCAATTTGAGATGACGATATTCTCGGAAATAGTCTCCCATGAGGTGATTCCCGTGACGGCGATGCAGTCATCGCCGCAGGAGAAAATACTGTCGCTGATAACCACATCCCGCGACGAACAGATGTGAATGCCGTCTGAATTCGGAGCCCGCAGATTATTTTTTATGATTAGACTAGTGATCTTGATGTCCCGGCTGCAACTGGCGGTAATGCTCCAACAAGGGGAATTGCGGACCGTGACTCCGTCCATCCGTAATCCCTGGCAGTCGTGGAAGAATATGGGCTGGGTGGGACGTTTAAGATCTTTGGCGGTTGATTCTTCGCGCTGCCTCTCGTTAAAGACGACCTCATGAGCCATACCTTCGTCACTGCGAAATTGTTCATAGTCGATGAAACAGCAGTCGTTTAGATCGATCTCTCCCCCGCCGGTTATGCGGATGTCAATTTTCCCGATTGCCCAAAGTAGGGAACGGGTTTCTTTCATTTCGTTGTGATGAAACGGATTGGGAGGATAGTCATCTAGGTTGTCGGAACCCCGCAAGACGCATCCTGGCAACAGAAACAAGGTGACATGGGATTTCATTTCCACCGAGCCGGATCGGAAAACGCCCGCAGGAATTATCACCATGCCGCCACCTTTTCCGGCGCAGTCATCGACGGCTCTCTGGATGGCTTTCGTATTCATTGTTTGGCCGTCCCCGACGGCCCCGTATTGTGTTACGTCCATATGCAACTGGTAGGGCTATTGCTCAGGAGCTTGTCCCAGTGAGACAGGATCCGTAATGATCTGCTGATTCGACACCGGGATGGTATCCTCGGATGTGTCGTTCGGGGAATGCAGAGTTTCTTCCGAACAACCTAGGATCAGTTTGCTCGCGATAGGAATTGCGAGGAGCTGGACCACCGCGACAATTGGAAGCGCATACCGAAGAGCAAACGTGTCCGAGATATAGTTGGCGAGAAGAATAAAAAGAATGCATCCGGCGATTCTGCCGATGAAGTTGCCGAATTCCTGATTGACGATATAGGCAAACTCGTTGCGCATTTCGATTCGTGACACGGTGTCAATTGTACGTAATTGGATCGTCAGGAAGGCCATGTCTTGAAGGGGACGCGCCAGTAGTAGGCAGGCCATAAAAAACAGCACGCCGAGAGCATTGAAAAAAAACATATTGGGCAGCACTCCGATTGCAAAAAGAGCCAGACCGACGGTGAAGATGGCAATTCGGTGACGGGGTTTTGTCGTCCTGCCAATCACATAAAGAATCATCGCAGAGAGGATACCTCCGAGTGACTGGATCAAACCAATAGTTCCCTCCTTGCCCACCAAGGTCATAATCAACATTGCAGGGGCAGTGACGATATAACCTGATCCGATGCCTTTAAGAATAGCAAGAAATTGCATTCGGGTCCATAGCCTGTGAAATCGAAAATATACAAATGGCGATTTTGGTGGATTGTGAAAATTACCGCTGTGGACTACCACCGAAGCGATCATTGTCAGAAGGAACACCGCGCCGGTAATAATCTGATATGCGTGGTTGACATGGCCTCCGAACCAACTATTCCGCTCAGAAGCAGCGATGAATGTTCCGATCAAAAGCGGGATTACAATCCCGACATTGGTTCCAAAAAAAGTTTCCAGCCCGTAGTAATAGTTACGGTTTGAATCGTCGGTAGTTGAAAGGGCCAAAAAATCACGGTTGGCCCAATACAAGCCAAAAGACATCCCCATTACCAACCCGGCAATCACCAAACCAGGAACTGTGAGCTGGCCGAGCGACATCATAAAAGCCATCGACACTCCACTTAGAAGCATCCCGACCGAATACAACCGGGCAATACCCACAAATCTCAGCAACCAGCCATTGAGAAAGAACATGACAGGAATTCCGGTGTAGAGTGCGATTTGATAGGTTATGACCAGTTTGACGTCATTCGAATTTCGCATCACGTAAGCCCCAACAAATAGCTCGATGATAGGCAACACCAAGGCGTAGATGAGGTTTGTAACTAAAAGAACCCGCATATTCCACGGGCATGAAAGAAAGAGGCGGTATTCTTGAGCTAGATGATCCATGATAGCTCTAGCTTAGCGAATGAAGAATTTCGTGGATTGAAAATTCCGCTCCGCAGACCACGGTATCGGAAGCTCCGTAATACATGGTGAGTTTATCGCCGTCAACCAAATGACCATTGGTGAAGACCACATTCCCGAAAAAGCCTGTCCTCTCGTAGTCAGCAAGCGGCTCCATGATCGGTTTTTCGGAACGGGCCAAAACTTTCCAAGGCTCCTGAAGGTCGAGAAGTAGCGCCCCCAGGCAGTAGCGATTTACTTCTGTGGCTCCGTGGTAAATTTCCAACCAGCCTTCCTCGGTTCGGATAGGTGGTGCTCCCGCTCCAATGCGTGCGCTGTCCCATAAGGCGGGACGGGTGCGGGCAATGCAGCGATGATGGCCCCAATGCTGAAGGTCGGGGGACTCGGCGATCCAGATGTACTTGCCCCCAATTTCCGGACTGCTCGGCCGGTGCAGCGCATAGTATTTTCCTTCGATCTTCTCGTCAAATATAGCGCAATCCTTGTTGTGTGCGTGCATAATAAGGCCATGCTGCTCAAAGGTTCGCCAATCACGAGTGCTACGCATCCCGACGGCAACACCGTTGGCCGATGCGACCGAGAAAGTTAAAAAGTACTCCTGGCCGATCTGCGTGACGCGACAATCCTCGATTCCATACGTTTCGTGATCGCCTTGCCCCATCAGCGGGGGATACGAAGGATCCTCGCGGAAGTGGATACCATCTTCGCTGCAGACAAGGCGAAGATGGGACATGGTCGTCAAAAGATCCTCGCCGTCGTAATTTAAGATACGGGGGTCGCTCAAATTCAACTTGGGGTCGGAATTTTTATATTCGCGAATAACAAATCTCCCGCTTTCCAAGACTGGAAAACTTGTTGTTCCAGGCTTCTGCACAGGCCGCTCGGCTACCCGTAGTAGCAGCCAGATTTTTCCATCGAAACGAAAAGCTCCGGGGTTCAGTAGGCACTCAATTGTGAGATTTTCCATGCTGGGCCGTATATCAGTCGGACGAAGAAGAGGATTGTTAGAAAAACGCTTGGCCAGATCAGTCATGTATTAATTGCTTTTTGTAATGGATTTATTGGATGGTCGAAAAGAGGTGGGAGTTCCTGATTCATAGCGGACGTGGTTGAGCAGCCATGTAAACTCGATTATCGTCATTGGCGAAAACAGTGATGGCTTTACCCCACTCGCAATCGGACCATTTTTTATGCACTCAGCGAATTCGCCTGCTTTAATAGAATCCCGCAAAAATATTTTAACATACGGTTCCGCTTCAGGCATGTTGCGATCCAAAAGGCCATAGGCTGTTATGTTCAGGTCTGGATATTTTCCTATTTTAAAGCCAGCAAGCGGCTGTTTGAGATTGTAATAGGATCGGAAATTGGCTTTTGCTTGTTCGACCAAATCGGGAGGCAACTCCTTGCAACCTAGTACGCTTGAAATCACGCTCGGAACCTTTTCGTGACGGTCTTTGGTAGCATGCATTCTGCTATCTGTAAAATAGAGCTGTTCGATATTGTGATTATCATCGAAAAACCATCCGCGCATCTCCCCCACCATTGCGACCTGTCTGCTGTTCCAAAATACGTCCTCGCCAGGAATACCAAGTTCTACCGCAATCTTTTTGGCGTAATCAACATCCATTAACCATGAAACCACAAACTCAATATCCTTTTCATCTGTGATATTATTGGTTCCGTAAATCCATCTGGGATTTTGTTCCCGCCAGAGGAGGTATCGCTTGAGAGCTGGATAGACCTCCTCGAGTCTCGTGCGGTCTGGCTTTGCTTTGTATAGGATCCACGCCGTTTGCGCTTTACGAGAAGGCAAAGATTCGCCGTCAAGCTTGCCCTCAGCGTCCACAAGCGTCATCATTCCTGCGAAAGCTTTCCATGCGAGATCAGGCTCCAAAAAGGAAAGCCACTGCAAACCCAAAAGGCTTTCCCAACTGGAAGTGCCGGGAGAGTTTTTTTCGCCCTCATCCCAAAGCGAAGCCTTTCCAACAGTTAGTTGAGGATATTGATAAGCGGGGTTTTCAGGAAGCGCATCAAGTATGTTTTCAAGCAGGAATGCCCAAGCCGCATAGTAAGCCCTGCGGTGCTGTTGTTCTGTGATTTTATCGCCACCCTCCGTGAAACCCAATTGCTGGGGTTCTGGCACCCTCCTCAGGTATTCATCCATGACTTTCTTGCACCTAGACAAAGCAATCTCGCAGGGCACCGAACATGCAGAGGCTGCCAATGCAATAGCTTTTGATTCACCCGCCTCCTGCGGTGAAAGCCCGATGGCGATCTCAAATGTTGCAGCGCCCTGCGGCACGGGTAGTTCAAGGGCCCAGTTATCGTCGGTAATCTTTGGCTCTTCGGGCAGACTCGAAAAACTTTTTACAGCCCCTTCAAGGCAGGCGAACTTCATCGCATAGTAGTATCCCGGACCACCAACAAGTAATGCTTTATTGGAAGGAACCCACTTGGCGCTGCCCCTCGCCGGTAACTGGCCACTTAGCCGTAACAGTGCTCCCTTTGGACCGTTCACCACAAGTTTGCGCAGAAGAGTTCCGTTAGCATCAGGAAAAAAATCGCACCCGCTTATTTTATTTTTTTGCGGAAATATCGCGTTGAAAGTGATTTGGTAGGGATACCACACTGTAGAGACGGATTTGGCCGGTTGCGGCTTCCCGTCTTCTCCGAGAATTTCAACCGTCATGAGATTCATCTGCCTGATCGTTTTGACACCGATGTACGCGCCCACCTTGAGACGCAGATCGTTCTCCATTGGTGGCATTTCCCATCTGGCCGCTTCCCCCACTTCTTTACCAGGAACAGGATTCAGGGTCAGTCGGCTTCCCGGAAAACTCAGCCAACGCCACTGATTTGCGTCGCCATTGCAGATGCTGTCACTGTCAAATGATGGATTCCCTGAGAGAATAACCTCGACTTCGGCTTTTACTGAAGGCGCGCCAACCAGCAAGAGAATGAGTGCGATGGAGAAAAAAAAACGATGAATCGGCATGCAAACTGAATAATATGCCATGGTTGCACTACGGTAAATGCCCTGCCGTGCATATCGGACGAACCGGCGTGCCACCCATTGACAACAATCAATGATTACGTCGTCCGGTCGATCTCGGCTGATTGGCGCTTCCGCTGCTGCAAAACATACTGTGTTCGTTCGGACTGGGATCTCGTGATGGGGTAAAATGCCATGAAGCCCATACTGCCAAGTATGAAAAGAAACTGCGTCGCGATCAGAATCCATTTCATTCCGAGTAATTGCTCTAAACTGGGCTTCACGGTCATGTTAGTGTACCCGGCCAAGAATGGCATGAACCCGGCGAACCCTAGTAGCAGAATCATCACCGCTTGATTCAGCACCCCGGATACTGACGCATAAGCACCTTCACGGCGCATCCCAGTTGCCAGTTCGTCTTCATCACAGATATCTGCGGTCATCGAACCGAACATCAAATTGCAACTTTGCAGTCCAAGATTCATCAGGATCCCCGGTAACATGGTCAACCACGGGTGGTATTTTTTGGGCAGCAAAGGAAGCCACCCATAACTCGGGGCCAAGAAAACAATTAGCATAGTCACGCCGAGAAGAATGCCGCTCAGCCCCAAGAGAGCTGTCCGGCGTTTATCTAGATGCGTGGAGAGCCACACGCCAAGAACCATTCCCGCGTAAGTAGCCAGATTGGAAACAGTTCCGCTGATACCTAAGAGCAGGCCGAAGAACTTCTCATCCCCTCCACAGACGTAATCTAGCAGGAGATAAAAGCCCACAGTTCCCCCGCAGCAGACCCCCACTTGCATGAACAGGTATCCTCCTTGGAGCAGAAGAAAGGCCTGGTTCTGAAACGTAAATTTGAGCGCTTGCCCCAGTGGGATTTGTGCTTGCTTCTGTGCCACAACCTTCTCGGGACTGAAAATGACTGCTAACACTGCTCCGAGCAGCATGATGGCCCCGGCGATTCCACTTAGCCAGCGAACCCCGACCACCAGATTTGGAAACAAACTAAGGGAACAAAACCAAAAAAACCAAGGAGCCATGAAAAAGCCAATCCCTGACATGCAGCCTTTCCACGCCTGGACGCGGGTCCGTTCATCATAATTGCTGCTGAGTTCATACCCTAGGGCCTGATACGGAACAAAGAAGATTGAGTAGAAAATCGAGTAAATACACATCAACAACGTGATGTACATAAAAAGCCCTGCGTTCCCGTATATAGTCGGGGGGTTCCACATAAAAGGAAGCATGACGGCCCCTGCGGCGGCACCAAGTAAGACAAAAGGTCGGCGGCGCCCCCATCGACTGCGCGTATTATCAGAAATATTGCCAATCAGCGAGTCAGCCCCGGCTGCTACTAGGCGGGGTAGCGCGGTTGCTAATCCCAAAACCCTTGTATCCATACCGAAATGCTTCGAATAAATCGGTAGCGCCATGTTATTTGGGACAGTGAGGAACAAAAAATCGCAGATGCCTCCCGCCCCATAGCCGATCTTGATGCGAAGTGAAATCCGCTCGCTCATTGGAGAGGGGTGTTTTACCAGGTGCTCCTGCTCGGAAATACCGCCAGACTGATGTGCCACCACTTCTTTACTGGGATGAGATGGGGCTTGAGCATTGACCGAGTTTTTCAGACTCCTAAACATAATAGAATTAGGCTCTCCCAGTTGCCAAAATGCAATCGCTTCCTTGTGACCTGACACCGGAAGTAGGAGACTTCAAAAGTGTAGTTCGATCCGGTTGTTTCGCTGCTGCCGGATATCAACTGTGACCGTGTTTCGAAAAACTGGGCGGTTGTCTGTGGCGAAACAGGTCCATGGTTCGGATCCCAAGACACCATCGGTGAGCCCCGGTTTTTCCAAGCCATATATTTTGGGAGCACCGCTTGTGTAATCGTAGTGCACTGCAAGGTTGTTCGATGACGAATCATCCGATTGCGCAAACGTCAAAGATGGCAGGGTCAAAAGAAAACCGAGCAAGCCTTTCTTATAATACCTCGTATCAGGAAATATTCATTACGGCAATTCTCAGCATCAATTGTAAGGTTTACTTTAGCGGCACTTCCTTAATCTGCAAAAGTTGAACGGGCCCGAGCAGCCCAGCCGGACGAAGCGGGCTGTCCTATTGATAGTACCCTTAAAATCGACCGGCACACACGTTATCGAGACACGAGGCGGCCCGGCTGGTTTCCCAGTGGTAGACGACATCGCCACCCAGACGCGAGGCGGTCCAAAAGTAACCGGTCTTGGTTTTGCCATGTCCCGGCGCGAGGAAGTCTACCGGCGTCTCGTCCACCTGGACGTAACCGCCCGCCATGACGCCGGTGCGGATGCGCTGATAGATGGGCTTCAACCAATCGGCGGCCAGTTCCATCCAGCGGGCCAGATTTTGCCTCGGCAACCAGACCCGGTGCCGCGTCCAATAAATTAGTTCCTGCCGGTAAAGCGGAAGATGATCGCAAAATTTACTGACGATGATTTGCGCCAGCAGGCCAGGAGCCAACCCCACTGCGCTGCTGCAACATCGCAGGCAACTCGGCGATCACCGGCGCGGCATCCGGATCGACCTTGCTGACGTACTTGCGCCGCACCAGTCGGCGGCGCAGGAACCTCGGTGGTTCATAATCGAGGTGCTTGCTGACTTCCTCGCCGATGCAACGCCACGCTCCGGGCTGAGCTTGACCTCCTCGGGAACGATCACCTGCTCCACCACCGGCAGATCCTCGGGCAGACGTCGGTCCGATCGGGACATGCGAGGACGAGGCGTAAGCGTCCAGCATACTGCCTCTTGACTGATGGGCGGATGGTACAGGTGGTACATTTGGGTGCGTACCACACGTTCCATCGGACTCAGGCGGCGCGGTGGAACGATTGGGTTTGTCTGGCCCAAGCTTCGGGGGTGAGTTGGTCGATCTGCCGATTGGTGGAGTGAGGCAGTTGGGTGAGGACGTGGAGCAGGTAAGCGAAGGGATCAAGCCCGCGCCGACGGTAGCATTCGACGATGGTGTAGAGAACGGCGCTACGCTGGCCGGCGCCGGCCTCGCCGATGAACAGCCAGTTCTTTTTTCCGAGAGCTGTGGGGCGGATGGCATTTTCCACCAGGTTCTGGTCGATCTCGATGCGGCCATCGCCGAGGTAGATGCCGAGTTGAGGCCAAAGGTTGAGCGTGTAATCGATAGCCAAGCCCATGGCGCTACGCGGCAGGTGACGACGCTTCATCTTGAGGCGCGTGAGGACACGATGCAACCGAGCGTAAACGGGTTTGGCCTGATGAGCGCGGGTCGCGGCACGAAGTTGTGGCCCACTCTTGGTGCGGCGCAGTTTTCGTTCGAGACGGTAGAGATGACCAGTCTGGCGAAGCAGCCACGCTGCCACCAGCGGGTCCTGTTCGCGCGCCTCGTGGAACTTGCGGCGAACGTGCGCCCAGCACGCGGCCGTTTGCCGATACTCTTTCTTGCGGGCAAAGCTGGCGTAGGCCGCGTAGCCGTCGCACTGTACCGTGCCGCGAAAATCCACCGGCAGCACGCTATTCTGGCACGCTGCGCCCCGACAGGTTTGCCATTGGTAAACGACATCACCGCCGGGGCGCGAAGCCGTCCAAAGTAGCCGGTCTTGGTTTTACCATTGCCCGGATTGAGATAAGGCACCGGCGTTTCATCGACCTGGACATAGCCTCCCACTTAGTGCCATTCGAGGCTCCCGGTAGAACTCAGCATCCCTCGCTCCTACCAAGTTCGCGCAGCAACTGCGCCGCCAGTTTGATTTGGCTCTCATCGCTCAGTCCAATCGAACTCCGCCCCTACCGTGCACGATCAACGGTCCTGCTTTCCGTTGACCTAGAGCCTCCGACACGGTTTTTTTCACCACCGCTTCCATCCAGCGGGGCCCCGTCGTGTTTTCCGGCCCAGTCGTCGTGGCCAGCTCCGTGCGGCGCAACTTCTTTCGCGCTCGCGACCAGTTGCCAAAAGCCCGGATGCCGGCCCATTGCGCAAATTTGCGTCCCGTCATCGCGCTGCGCTCGAACTCGTCTAAAAGGAACTCCCGCCTCTCCGCCGTCGTTCGCAACCGCCCGCGCGTGTCCGCCTTGATGATTTTTTCCGTCGTGACCAAGGCTTCGCTCATAGCCCTCCAGCTTACGACTTCCCCCTCCCGAGCAGCAGAGGCACCTCGCTGGACGCTTACGCATAAATTGACGATGCTGAGAAAAAAAATCGGCGTGATTCAGTACTGAACCACGCCGACATTTTATCCGAGCGCGGCCTGTTCTATAAGAGGTCTCGAGGCTTGCAGGGACGAGCTTAAAATTTGACTTAAGCGCGGCGACGACGTAATGCTACCAGAAGGACTCCCAACCCACTAAGCATCATGACATAAGCTGATGGTTCGGGGACGGCGGCGGTCTCGATGAGCAAATTGTTGATGCCGGCAGATTGTAGATCGCTGGTTCCGAAGCTGAGATAAGCAGTGGTCATGTTGCCAGTCAAATCATAGGTACCTATCGTGGAACTGCCATTCATTAGAGTTATCTGGGTTCCATTACCCGCAAACGCCGAGCCTGTGCCGTTTACTCCTGTAAGAAGCAACGAGAACTGATCACTGGTTTGGGTGGCACCGCCAGAGAAAGTCCCACTAGCCCAACTGTCTATCCCTCCACCTCCAAAAGCTAAAAACCCGAAAGCACCAGGTCCGTTTTGAATGGGAAAACCCGAAAAATCAGCACCGAAACCGGGGTTAATTGTTGGCGTTAACGAGAATGACGTCCATTGGTCCAAAGGACCGCCGCCCGAGTACATATCAAAACTGATAAGGAGAGGTGCGTTCACGTTAGACGAAGTCAAAGCCAATCCCGCGAGGCTTACCTGTTCTTTATTAGCAAAATAGAGATAATTCCCGTTCGTTCCAACCGGCTGACCTACATTAGAAGTTGTATTCCCGACCTGAGCTACGCCTAGGCTGGTGCCAACATCATATGCTGTCCAACTCTGAAGCGCCGCTGAGCCAGTTTGACGTCCGGCGAGGTTATAGTTGATATTTGAGGGGTCTGTCGTGCCGGTAGCCGTAAAATTATCCGAAAGTATAACTTGAGCCTTTGCGTTTATACTAAATGCAATTATGGATAGCATGGCTGTCAATTTTATGAGTTTTAGCGAATTCATGGTGAAGGGCGTCTTTCGATGGTTTACAGTTATTAATACGTTTCTGACTTGATGCTATTATTGCTTAAGTCCCAATGTTGTCAAAAGCTGTGGGTTTCCTAACTATGCATTTCAGATACCCAAAAATGTCTGTCACATGTCTGTCACCTTACAAACTCCACCGCGCATTCTCGGTGGTCTGACTCCACGGAGTGGACAGACTAGAAGTTGCTTTGTTGAAACCTTTTCCTGAAGCCTGAGTTTAAAGAGGGATGAGGAAGGAAGCGATCGGTTGCTGGGTGTAGCGCGGCTGGCGATGAAACTGGGTCGGGAGCATATGAGCGACTACGGGGCGGTGACCAGCCGCAAGGACTTCACCCAGCGCCAACTCATGGCCTGTTTGGTGCTGCGGGCTTATCTCAAGACGACCTATCGGGCGTGATCGAGATTTTGGAAACCAGCGAGGCGCTGCGCAACGAGTTGGGGATGAAAGAGAAGCTGCCCCACTACAGCACCCTGGCGAAGTTCTGCGAGCGCAGCGCGGTGCTGGAAATCCTCGGGGCGATGCTGCACAGGCTCGGCGGAGCGGCCCTGCGTCAGAAATCCGAGCCGATGGCCATCGACGCCACGGGTTTGGAAACCAGCACGGCCAGCGCCCACTTTGTCAGCCGCAGCAAGAAGGAGCGCAAGAAATGGGTCAAACTTTCGGTGGCGGTGCTCACCACGAGCCTGTTGCCGCTGGGCGCGGTCTTGGACTGGGGGCCGAACAACGACAAGTGCCAGGTCTGGACGCTGCTGCAACAATCGCTCTCGGGCCAACCGATCCCACTGCCCAAGCTTTACGCCGATGCGGGCTACGATGCCAAGTGGGTGCACGGAATCTGCCGCGATGAGTTCGGCATCGCGACCACGGTAATCAAACCCGCCCGCTGCGCCGCAGATGGTTCGCGCCGGGGCGAGTACCGCAGCCAGATGTCAGAAAATTATCTCAAGGAACAAGGCTATGGCCAGCGCTGGAAAGTCGAAAGCTACATGAGCGCTCTCAAACGCACCACGGGGTCAACCTTGCTGGCCCGCAAGCCCGCCAACCTCCTCAAGGAAGCCGCCTTCAAGGTGCTGGCCTACGCCCTCAATCGTTAGAGGGCTGCGGCGTGAGCCAGGCTTTTCAACAGTGCAACTAGAAGTATAGTTCCGCTCGTTGCTTCAAACCAACCCACATGCTCCATCCGTAAAGTGTAAGCGGTGCATGAAGCACCACGAATTGGAGGTGTCATAGAGACCGTAGATTTTCGACTATGGTCTCTATGACGGATGGAGTTGTTCTGCGAACCGATGCTAAGGGACGAGTCGTAGTCACCCGTGATCGGCGGGAGGCGTTGTTGGAGGAATTTGGAAAGAGCGGGATGAGTGGGGCGCAATTTGCGAAGTGGGCCGGAGTGAAGTATTCGACCTTTGCCTATTGGGTACAGCAGCGGCGCAAGGAGCAGAAGAGCGGTGAACCGATCAAATCGCGAGGTGAACCTGGGCCTGACGTCCGGTGGCTGGAAGCGGTGGTGGCCGGGGAGCAAAAGCCTCAGGCCGGTGAACAGACGGCAACGTCATCCTTGGTCATGCACGGGCCGGGTGGCCTGTGGTGGAAGATCGAGAGCGAGGACCAGGCGCGAATGGCAGCGGTGGTGTTGCGACATTTGGGAACGGCAACGGCATGCTGAGTTTTACGGCCAGCCTCAAGATTTACGTGGCGCTGGAACCGTACGACATGCGCAAGAGCTTTGAGGGCTTGTCGGCCCTGACCGCCACGGCGCTGCGTGAGGATGTGCGTGACGGAGCCCTCTTTGTCTTCAGCAACCATCGCCGCAACCGGCTCAAAATCCTCTACTGGGATGGGACGGGGCTGTGGGTGATGGCCAAGCGTTTGGAAAAAGGAACGTTCTCATGGCCGGAGGGAGAAGAAAAAGTCATCCGGTTGCGCTCGGAAGCGCTGGCCATGCTCACGGGTGGAGTAGATTTGTGGGGAGCAAAAATGCGTCCCTGGTATGATCGGGGCGATTGAGCATTTACCTCTGAAAATACGAGAAAACGGCCCAGCTCCTGCTTCACGATAATCGAGTGAAAGAGCTGAGCAAAAAGCAACTGCTCCAACGGGTCGAGGAGCTTCAAACGGAAAACACGCTGCTGCGGCAGAAGGTCGATCTTCTCATCCAAAAAATCTTTGGAGCCAGCAGTGAAAAACTGGACGCAGCACAGCTCGATTTGTTTTTGCTGCAAACGGAGAACGCGCCGGGAAAATCGGTGGCCTCCTCCGCACTGGAGGAGGCTGACCCTCAACCCCAAGCTCGTGCGAAAGCGAAGCGTGGCCGGGCCCGCTGGCCCGAGGACTTGCCCGTGGTGGAGCAAGTGATCGATCCCGAAGAGGTCGCGGCCCAGCCCGATCAGTGGCGTTGCATTGGCTCCGAAGTGAGCGAGCAGCTCGATTATGAACCCGCCCGGTTCCTGAAACGCAGGCTGATCCGGCGCAAATATGTCTCGCGCCAGGATGCGTGGGCCATGCCAATCATCGCACCGCTTCCCTCGGTCTTGCAGGAGCGTGGCAGCGCGGCTCCGGGACTGCTCGCGCAAATCATCGTGAGCAAGTTCGTGGATCATCTTCCGCTTTATCGGCAGGAACAAATTTATCGAACACGGCACGGAGTGGATTTATCCCGGCACACGATGGTGCGCTGGCTGGAACTGGCCGCCGATTGGTTGGGGCCGATCTACCGGCACATCCACACGGGAGTCATGGCCGGTGGTTATGTTCAAGTTGATGAGACGCCGGTGCCCTATCTTGAACCCGGCCACGGCACGACTCGCATGGGCTATTTTTGGACGGCATCACGGCCCGGTGGCGATGTTATTTACCAATGGCAAACTAGTCGAGGCACTGCCTGTCTGGACAACGTGTTGCCGGTGGACTTTCGCGGGATCGTGCAGTGCGACGGTTACTCGGCCTACGCCAGCTTCGCTCGCAAAAGAGACAACATTGAACTGGCGGGCTGCTGGGCGCACGTCCGGCGCAAGTTCCATGAGGCCCGTGGACAGGACCCGCTTATGACCGTGTGGCTCCTGCGCCAGATCAATCATCTTTATCGCATTGAGCGAAAGCTGCGCCGCGCCAAGAGCGGCCCTCAATTACGCGCCGCGCTGCGTGCGCACCAGGCCAAACCCGTTTACGCCCGACTGCATCGAATCCTCACCCGGCTCAAATTGAAACGACGCTACCTGCCACGCAGCGGAATGGGGATGGCCGTCGCCTACGCCTTGAACTTGTGGCCGCAGCTCGGCGTTTATCTCACTGACGGTCGCGTCGAAATCGACCAAAACCTCGTGGAGAACGCCATCCGCCCGACGGCTCTCGGCAAAAAGAATTGGATGTTCATTGGCCACGCCGAAACCGGCCAGCGTAGCGCCATCCTGTACACCATCGTCGAGTGCTGCCGGCGGCGTGGTCTCGATCCCTTCGCGTACCTGCGTGACATCTTCACG
This sequence comes from uncultured Verrucomicrobiota bacterium, assembly GCA_903863295.1. GTDB lineage: Bacteria > Verrucomicrobiota > Verrucomicrobiia > Methylacidiphilales > UBA1321 > JABDGH01. The sequence continues at coordinate 57,015 of CAIPBM010000145.1, forward strand.
CGCCTGCCCTCGGCCACCAATTGGCAAATTGACCAACTGACGCCTGAAGCGTGGGCACGACATCGATGCCTAGGCCAGATGGCACATGCAGCCTGATCTGCGACGACTGTCATAGAGACCATAGTTTTACAAATACGGTCTCTACGACCCATAAAGTGTAAGGGTGATCGTCTGTCAATAGGTGCTCGGTGCACCGCTTACCGTAAAGTGGAACCCCGAGTGGTCCACAATTTTCTGTGGCCTAGATCTGGCCTACCACAATTGTCATCGTGTGCAGGGCAGGCTTACTTCATTTGCAAGTGGTTTTCCCGGTAGGCCGACGGCGGGATGCCCTCATGCGATTTGAATGCTTTGCTCAGGGAAACTGCAGATTGAAAGCCGCACTCTGCCGCAATGGCATGCTGCTTGAGCTCAGTCGTTGAAAGTAGTTTTTTTGCAAGATTGAGACGTTGGCGCAGGATTTCGGTGGCGATTGAGTGATGCAGGTGGCTGTCGAATTTTCTGTAGAGCGCACGTCGAGAGGCTCCAGATGCGGCAACCACATGTTCAACATCAAACGGCTCCGATATGTGCAAGGCAATGAAACGCAGCGCTTTGGACAAACATAGGTCTTCCGTTGCAAAGACATCGCTACTTCGTCTCAGAGCAATCCCGCCAGCAGGAATTCGGAGGGCAATCTTCGGTGGCTTTTCCCCTCGCATCAGTCGATCCAGCAACTCTGCGGCCCGATATCCCAGTAATTCCCGGTTGCTCAACACGCTGGTGAGAGGAATCGGCCCCAATTGGCTATAGATAGGGTCGTTATCAACACCAACGATGGCGACATCCTCCGGCACCCTCAACCCAACATTTAAGCAGGCACGGACAATGTGAACGGCCTCCCCATCATGCTGCGCCATCGCTCCGACCGGCCGCGGTATCCGTGTGAGTTCTGCGCCCAGCCAAGGGATCATGCGAATGGCTGCACGAGGCTTCCTCCATTTCTCGGTAAAGTCGAGCATGTGAAAGCTGCCTCCGGCGGATTCTACAGCGTGGCGAAACCCGCTCATACGTTCCAGGACTACATTTGCATTCCTGTTTACAGCGAAGAATGCAAATTGGGTAATCCCTCGTCCAAGAAGCTCCCTGGCAGCAATTTCGCCAATCCCCTCATTATCGGGAAGCACTTTGGGAAAGCGAAGGTTTGGATCTTCGTTGCAAAGATTCACCACGGGAATGCGGGCCCTTTGAATTAGTCCAGCTAGAGGTGTCCGCGCGCTCTGAAGCAGAGTTATGGCCCCGTCGCCAAACCAGCCAGGCGGGATCACTCCACCATGGGAGGCATTATCATCAAGGATCCAATCGGTTTCGTGGGCGTATCTTGCGACGCCTAAAGCAATCTCCGGGATATATCTTTCCAGTGCAAGGAGGACGGATTTTTTCCTTTTTTTGGTTTTCGAGAGAATCATAGGTTAAATGTATTGCAGAAGCTGCGAAAAGCCACGAGCTTCTTTCTGGCACGAACAGCTCTTAATATGGATATGCCTGACGCGCAGCCGAAATTATGGGAATGGCTGGACAACATCGGATTCTTTTGTCAGCGCCCTTTCATTTACATGGTTTGTAAATCCAACCGTTCAGCGGGAATGCCAACCAAGCAGTTTTGCTACCACCAAGACGGAGTTAGCTAACTCTGCTTCTGTATTTTCAGTTTTTACATGTTTTATATTTTGGAAATGTTGGCAAATCATTTGTGCATACGGTTATATTAGCTGGAGAAATCCTCATAGTGAATTTGATTATTGAACAGAGATCGGGAAACTCATTTCACATTTCACATTTCACATTTCACATTTCACATTTCACATTTCACATTTCACATTTCACATATGCAATTCGGCAATACGAGTAACACCTCGACTATAGCCACGTTTGTGGTGATTAGTTTTTTAAGCGCATTACGATAGTTAAGTATAGATCTACAATGTAACTTTCAACTTTCAACCGCAAAGATCCGCTGATTTTTGTGGTTGAAATTTCTTCAAGCCTTTGTTTATGCGAGCTCAAAGCTTTGAAGCCGAGAAGCGTAGAAAAACGAATGGCCGGAGCTCCTCGTCCATTCATCACTGCCCAAAGCGCTTGCAGCTAAGCACCCTAAAGCAGTAGTGAGAGTCAAGCGTCTCAGTGGGGGCTGTTGCAAAATCCGGGATCGTGGGATCATTAGGATCAACGTAGCGCTCGATGGCAAATGAACCACGGAACTCCCCAGCCACCTGATCACGGCCTTCTTTGAATGTGTTCTGCTGGCCATCGCTGCGGATTTTCATCAAGCTCTGCACCCAGACATGAACCATGAAGGAGTTAGATTTGGTGGTCAGTCGCGGATAGAGGTCCCGGTAGGGACGCTCCAGCGTGTTGTCGCCCGTCAAGACGTGCGATTGCTCGGTGGCGCCGTACGCGGTGGTTTTATTGGCATTCCAAAAAGTCGCCAGTTTAGTTTCGATGCTGGCCATCGAGTCCGTATAAGTAATGCCCGCATTCAGATATGAGACATTATTGGTGGTCGGCATGTCGGACGGAATGAGTGGAACATCACAAATCTCCGAAGGGGAAACAAAGCAGCCGCGGCTGGAGGAATTGTTGAAATAAAGTTCGTCAAACTGGCGCAGAGTGTCGTCAATGTCAATGTTGCGCCGGACGGTGACTCCGATTCCTCCTCCTTGAGTCGCACTACCTAACTGGATTTGATTGGAAAAATCTGGTTCTATTGCATCGCCCAAAGTGCCGGTTGTTTTATATCCTTGGATCATGGTCCAACCTGTCGATGTCCTTTGATTCGGATTGATGGCCGTGATTTTTTCCGACTGCAGAAGCGCCCGCATTCCGGTGTCGCGCTTGATATAGGTGAATGGGACGATCTGATAATTCATGTTAACCTTGCCCGCAGTGGATAAAGGCTCGCTAATCGCGTAAGGCTCAACCACTGGCATCCAAAAGAGGTCCAGCAGCAGGTGATCGGGGGGAATGCCCCCTGCGGCCCCGCTACCTGGGTGGTTGATACCGCCTGGGAGATAACTTTTTGCCGGGCGAAACAGTAGCGTCTGCCACGGCAGGTTGCGGAGCACACCCGTTGAAAGCGATCCAAACATTACCGCTGAGGGAATCATCCGGTTTGGAGAAAAAAATGTATTCTGCTGGGAACACGGGTCTTGATATGAGCGGTCACTGCCGATATAGGGTGGACCGGCTGAAAAATAGGGGACTGTGTTATTTATTTTGTAGCGTCCCCGATTCATCCCCTCATCGGGTTTGTTGAGATAGGGGCCATCGATGAGGTAAGCAGATCCATTATCCCAATCACCAAGTTGGCCATTTGCGTTTTTTACGCCTGCAATTCCTGCCGGGATAGGCGGAGCGTATCCTTTGCAGAGGCTGCTATAGGAAGGCCAGGCGTATGAGAATCCTTTCACAAGGGTTCCAAGATTCAAGGGAATAGAAAGGTCGTTGGAAGATCTTCCTGTGTTAATAAGGCTGTGTTGCAAGTATCCCGACCTAAAGGGGTAAAGAGCAAATTCGGTGCTAAGATTGCTTTTGCCAGCCACCAATCGTAAGTCACCCTGAAGATTATTCCCAGTAGCGACGAGTGAAATGACCGAATCTATAACGCCATTTATCCCCGCCCCGGTTTGGCCATACATTATAACTCCAAGCAGCCCCAGATCAGAGTTATGCATAAAGCGTCTTCCCCTCCGGAGCCCCCCAGTCCCATATTGTAAAGTTCTGTCATCTTCATCAAATCCTGCAGGATCATACCCCGTTGTTCCATTAGGATACTGTGTAGAAGAGACTGCCCACGAGCCACCATAGAGATTCTGCGTAGATGTGTTTTGATCTGTGTATATACCCAGCCTCGGAATCGGCATGGTGGTTCCCGGGGGAATTGTGAAGGTGAAAGTTTGAATGGCGGGGCCACTGTTGGGAGCATGGATCTCAACAGTAACAGACCCGGCTATGTTAAAGGTGTCTGCTCCAGAGACACCAGCGGGCGGGGAGGTCCCGTCGAGTACGATGACACCGGTCGGCGGCACTGAGTCGATCGGGGATCCAATATTTAGCGGAATCGTGGTGCTAGCAGGTTCCGTGAGACTGTAAATGCCGGTATATCCACCAACTTTCGTGGGCCCCGTGTCGAAGTCTCCCATACGTCCGACATCGTAGAGATCGGGTTGAACGCCCGAGCCATTTCCGGCGGCGAAGGGCAGGCTCGAGAAGGGGGTGTAGGTTATGCCGTCCTTATCCGTCACGGTAAGGTTGATAGAGGTGAATTTAATCCGGATGTCATTGCACAAAGCCGTAAGCCCGGCCATCGGGCAGAAGAGGTCGGGCAGCAACGCGAACTGGATTTTTGTCTTTTTTGTATTGTCGTAGCCGAGGGTGACGCTGTTATTGACACTATTTACAGGGTCCGTCTCAGATTTTGTAATGTCTATGCGGTTATCAACCTTAAGCGCGGCAATACCTAACTCCTTAATCGTCGCGATACGACCAAATCCCCGCGTGCCGTTTCCGGGGACAATTGGGACAACTTGCCCCTGCTTTGTCAGTCCGGTGTATCCTGTTGAGCTTTCATCGGTAGTATCCGTAGGGGTGTAACTTTTGGCTGTGCCGTCGCTGGTGTCTGCCAGATTGGTACAGCGGATGTAATCGAAAATCTCTGTGAGAATCTGGTCGCGATCCGCCCCGTATTTGGATGCAAAGTTGCTCCCACCAAATCCGGGAAAAGCTTGGCCGGTGAGGGTCTGGAGATAACTGTATAGTTGGCTGTTCCTCGTGGACCAGTCAGTTGTGGAACTGGCTGGATCCTGACGCGCAAAATAGTAGGGATAGCTAGTGCTGGCGCTGTTGCCCAGTGTTCCGCAGAAAGCAATGAGCTTGTCGAATGGAGTCATTTTGCTCACATCCGACAAGTTATTTATGTTGGTTTTGGTGATCGGCCAAATGACAACGCGCGGTTTGTTGAAGAGGTTCACTTCGGGGGCCCGGCTGTTCGCAGTGAGGAAAAATTTCGAGGTTTCCATGAACTGTTCCCAGTTTGAGACACTGGCCCATTGGGGCGTACGCAGGGTGTTCAGTGCCAGTTCATCTTGGGACGCAAATAGACGGTCCATGTCGGTATTCACCTTATAAACCGTAGTATCCAATGGCGACATATTGGCTGGCCCCGCCCGCTTGGTACCTCCTTGGGAGGAGTTGGCATCATCGGTAATGCGAGGAACAATATCCGTGATCGCCTTGACGTAGGCAGCCCAGTTGGCCCCGGACAACTGAGCAGGCTCAGCCGGCAACCCAAGATTTTTCCTGATCAGTGTCCCAAGGACCGGGGTCAAGGAGGTGGTGGCTGGATGCCCCGGATAGCGCTGGTATTCATGCTGCGCGCCCTGGCGTTCGGCCAGATCCCATTCGTAAGCGTAATTCGGATCAAAAGTCTCCGGCGAGGTCACACTGTTGCTCGGCGATTGTGTGTTGCAGACCGGTGTATCCCAAAACGTCCCCTCACTGGCGGTATTGATGTTGATCTTGGCCGTCTCGTCATCTGTCCAGAACGCCATTCGCGCCACGATCGGATTTTGATAAGTCGGCAACTTATCAGCCGCCACCGAGGTCCATGTGGCAATTTTTCCAGTGGAGTCCACGCCGTCGGGCGCTGTCAGGGTTCCATCACGCAGCATATAAATCCATTTGACCGGCATCGACACAGGGGTGTTACTGCCGGAGAGCGGCAAAGCTGGATTGTAGCTCACCTTGACGGGATTGACTGAAAAGCCGTCAACATCCGGGTATCCGTCGCCGTCCACATCATAGCCAAAATATTGTGGAACCGTTGAGCCGGCGGCGGTTTTGTTGATAGCTTTTATTCCATTGCCATCAATAATTGGAAACATGGCCGTGCCCGAGGTTGATAATGGGCTATTCAAATCGCACCAGATAGCCGGTTTGGTGCTCCACATGGCATCAAAATCGGAGGTTGGGTTGAATGGCATCTGGTTGGCGCTCACGACCATGTTGTCGGAGGAATAGAGTTTGTAATAGGCCAACGGGGCATAGGAGGCGGTCCCATTGCTGTTTCCGTAAGTGCGAATCATGCCCGGCTGCGAAGCCCATGCGATATTGCTCCCCTGCGAGGTTGCCTGGCGAATCGTCCCGATCACACAGTTCAATGCTGAGTCGGCCACTTGTTTTGTGGATACCTCGTTTGCGTAACTGTTCGCACTGATGGATTCCGTGGTAACGCTGGTAAAGAACGCAACAACGAGCACAGTCATTAGCACAAGAAAAGCAAGTGCAATCAATAGGGCTCCACCTGCCTTGCGGGTCGCGGCAGACCTTTTTTGCCATTGGAGGAACGAGTTCCTCGTGGTCAATCTGCTTGTTCGGTGCTCCATTTTGCGGACTTCAAGCTGATGTTGGTGGTTAAGATACGATAATTGATCTTGTTGCGAATTAGATAGGCTTCAAGGGAGGGATCTTGAGAAACATCCGTTTGAGGATTCAAGTAAAGATCTGAGGTGAACGCTGATGCATTGGTAAAAAGTGAGCCAATCTTTTGCAGTAACAACTGGTTTGCTTGCGCGCTCATCCGCTCGGCGGATGCTTCATCAATAGCCACCATGGCGACTTGGAGCACAGGCGGCAGCTGATTCTTGGAGTTGGTTTCTGGGTCCGCATTGGCAACGGTTGTATCGTAGGAATACGCCGGTGCCAGCGCATCCGCCGAAAAAGGTACAGCTGATGAGTTTTTTTCATATGCAGCAAACCTAGGAAGAATCACGAGCGCTATAATATTTTCCGCCATCACCCGCTTAGGCGATGCGGAGAGCGGATGTGTGTACCATTCGGAGCCCTGGTAGCTAGGGTTCTTGGGGTTCCCTGAACTGTTCGTACCGGAAGTATACTGGTAAAGAGTCAGGTTCTCGGTGGGCTCGGTCATCTCAATGAGCCGGAATCGAGTTCGAACAGGTTGAGTGGTAAACGAAGGACGTGTTTGGCTATCGTCGCTATACTCAATGTAATAGCCCCAAGTGTTCAATAGGTTTCCCAGATTTCCATAGGACGCGACTTCGGAGTAACCCAACGGAGCCTGAAAAAAGACGGAGTGCGTCGGTCGTGGCGGGGTCGTCGCAGCGCTTCCCGCTAGCCCCGGGCCGCTGACAAATCGGAGCTCCGACTCACGTATATACCGAATTGGGTTGCCATTGGCGTCCCGGTCGTAATCCCAATATGTATTCAAAACGGCCTGGCTCAGGCGACGCGTCATTGATTCGAAACCCTCCCGGGCATTATTGAACTGCTCAATTTTTGCAGTTGTCGAGGTCCACGTTTTAGCGATCATTTGAGTCATCGAAGCTAGGATAACACACAGCAGCGAAAGAATGACTATCGCCACTAAAAGCTCAATCAATGTATATCCATGACTTTTGGAAATACTGGTCATTTGTTCCGTGAAATATACGTGCAATAAGTAGCAATTGGGACAACCCCTAGTGCGAGAGGTTGAGACTGGAAAGCACCTGTCCAAAGGCCTTGACACAACGAATTCGGGGCTCCTAAGGCCAGTTGCCCTCCGCCCGGATTATCCGCGACCTGAATGGTTACCATCGCAAGATTTGGGTTTGCCGTCGAAACGCCACCCGTCGCAGGCATAGTGGCGGCAATCGAGACGCGGGTATTAACGTAGTAAGTCGCCCCTGCTAGAGATGGCAACTCGTTTCCCTGTCCATCAAAGTACCGGACGGATTTGCAGAAGACTTGACTTCCCCCGCCAGCGGCAAAAGTCGTAAAATCAGTTTGCTCCGAGTCATTAACCACCTTCTGGGCAATTTGCGCCCCCACCGATCTGTCTATTGCTCCGCGGAAAGCAACCAAGCCTGTGGAAAGAAGACCCATGATGGCGACCAGCGCAAAGGACACGATCCCAGTAGTTAACGCAATTTCAATCAACGTGAATCCCTTGGATGCACGGATAGATCCGTATTTAAACAGGCTGTTAGGGTCTGTATGTTTTGATGTGTCCATTCGAGGCATCGATTTGCACGGTAAGATAATTCTTGGGAGGCGCAGATATTGCATCTCCTTCCACTAAATTGTGTAGGGTAAAGCACCATAGTACCGATTCCGGCAGATTAGTGGAGCCATCCGGCCGAACCCTAAAGCAAACCGAATCATAATTTAGGCCAACCTGCGGAATTGGGACATTGAGCGCGGTTCCGTTCTGCGTCGTCGGAACAGAAGGAGCGGCTGATGCCGCTCCAATTAAAGAGGAAAGCGCACTGCCGGAGTCAATGATAATTGGGGTCGGTAAGTTTTGAACACGCCCGAGCGCCATCGCCCCCGAATCTGAAATTTCGAAAAGCTGTATCGCCCGAAACCGGCCATTGGGGGGATTTCCAGCGCTTTCTCCAGGGGCATCTGGGCTTGAAAACCGATAAAAGCGAATTTCAACAATCCGATTCTTGGAGAGCGCATACTGACGGGCGAGCGAGAGCTGGGCGACGACGACCTGCCCTGCCCGGGTGAGATTGGAACCGCTCAGAACCCCCACGATGGATGGCGCGAGAAGGGCTCCCATAAGCACTATAATTGCGATCACTACCAACAATTCGGTTAAAGTAAACCCCCTTGCCGAGCTTCTTTGGTCGCGAGGCTTAATCATGCCTGCTAGATCAGGAGAAAGCGCATTCGAACCTTCAGGCACCATGGCAACACTTCTCATACAAAGATGCTGCGACAAATTAAGTTTTACCGCAAGGGCATGGGATGCCTTTCAGGGGAAATTACGTGCCAAATTGTGATAAGCCCACCTCAACGTAAGCGTACAGCGGAGTGCATCTCTCGGCCTACTGGCGCAAATCATCTTGGGTAAATGCTGCGATCACCTACCGCTTTTACCGGCAGCAACGAATTTATTGAACCCGGCACCGGGTCTGGCTGCCGAGCCAAAATCTGTTCCATTGGATAGACGTTCGTTTTCTGGAAGCCATAGCTCGTAACGCTGCAGCGAAGTTTTTCGACGGCACCTTGCCCTTGGTCTGCGGTCGATAGGGGCGATGGGTTTTCGGAGCAAAACCATAATGACCGGCGAAGTCCAAAAAAAGCGGATTCTATTGGGTGTAGTTCAGCTTCACCTGCTTCATGTTGTCGTAGAGCATGGTGGTGGGCCATCCGCCAAAAAAGGCGAAAGCCTGCTGATGACAGTCGATCAACACCGGCAGCTACATCGAGCGGGTAAAGCGCACGAAGATCATCCGCGAAAACGACAGGACCATGACGAAGGCGTAGATCGGGATGAGCATACCCTTGCCCTCGGCAAACCTGCCGCAGTACTTCCAGTCCGCCTGGGCCTGCTGACCCGGCGGGGTTTCATACCGCACCGTGAGCTTGGCCGCCGCCTTGCGCGGGGCCGATAACGTGGCGAGGTGACGCCGCAAAATATCGATGGAGCCAGTAAAGCCCATCGGGCGGATTTCCTCCAAAAGCCGCACGGCGGAGAGTCCGCACGCCTCGTAACGCTGCCGCACGTAGTCTCGAAAAGCATCGAGCTTGGAGCCGCGCTCGGGAGTTTGAAATTGAGGTGGCCGCGCACCGCGCAGATCCGCCGCACGGTATTGCGACTGTTGCCCGTGAGCCGGGCGAGCTGACGTATCGAGTGACCTTCTTTATGTAATAATTTGATGTCCATACACTGTTCCAAGGAAAGCATGGCGCTCTCTGCCGACTCAAGCCATGGCGGGGTTAACCAAAGCGCTAAGTCCGCCCGGTTCGTCCGGTCGCCCTCGCTTCGCTCGGGCTCCCTACCGAACCGGGCGGACTTGCCTATCCCCCACGGTGGGTCACTTCTCCACGCCTGCTACTGGGTCAGTTTTACGCGCTCGCGGGCACAGCCACACGCTGAAGTCGCGGAAGTTTCCTTGAGCACCTCCCGCGCCAGGTTGCACCGCAGCGCGCGCGCCGAAAGCTCCCGCAATAGCGCCTCATACTTACCCCTCTCTTGATAATGCTTCACCGCCAGGCCCAGCCAGTGCCGGACGCTGCGCGTGATGAAGTCCCGCTCGATCCCGCCGTCAACGAGCGGTTGATGCATGCGCAACAGCTGCGCCCGCAGCGTCTGGTAATCGACGTTGCCCGTGATCGTCGGCAGATCGGGCAACAGGTATTGCTCCAGCGGCAAAAGTTCCGGCTGTAAGCTGTAAAGGATGCGGCATCAACTTATAGAGCACCTTTTTTTGCCGCCTGCGGCCAAATCCGAACTTCTTACGCAAAAGTTCATCCGGCGCTCAGAGGTGGCCCGATGGTGGGACGGGCTCTAAAAAGGACGCCTCCGTCATGATTGTCATTAGAAATAAGTACGCACGAACGATGCGCTCTCGTCTTCTTAATTCTCGTAAAAGCGATGCTTTACGCCATGGCCAAGCGTTTCGCGCAGAAAGCCTCTACTACATTTTTCCGTCTGAAGGATTGAGCGCACGTCTAGATGATCTGCGAATCTCATGAAGACGTGCATCGGATTCTTCACGGCACATCGCCTGAGATAAAGTGTGACCTCGCGGGCAGGCGGCGATACGTTGCCGGTCACCGCATGCGCCTGCTTCTTCTCGTCCTCGACGCGGCTTTTGCGCTCACGGGGTGCAGCCGCAAAACGCCCGACGCAAGCGGGACGATTGCTTTTCTCGGTGACAGCATCACGGCGGGCTACGGCCTCGACGTGGGCGTGTTGCCCAAATCCGATCCAGAGAGGTGCGCAACTTGCTCGTGGATCGTTGCCATGATGGGACAACACCAACGACAGCACCAAATGTGGGCGGAGCCGGTCAACCTGGGTCGGCTGATCCCGGAGGATGCGCCGCTGCGGCGGATCAACCAGGTGCTGCGCCTGGATTTCGTGCGGCCGGAAGTCGCGCGCTTTTACGGGCGCAATGGCAACGAATCGGTGGACCCGGTGATCATCGTCAAACTGATGCTGCTTTTGTTTTTGGACAACGTGCCGAGCGAGCGGGAACTGCTGCGCGTGACGGCGATGCGGATCGATTACCGCTGGTTTTTGGGTTACGACCTCACCGACGAAGTGCCGCACCAGAGCGTGCTGTCCAAGGCGCGGGCCAGGTGGGGCGGGGAAATTTTTCAACGGCTCTTTGAGCGGGTGGTGACTCAGTGCGTGGAGGCGGGCCTCGTCGACGCGAGCCGGATCCACCTCGACAGCAGCCTAGTCGAGGCCGATGCGGCGCTCGAGACGGTGCGGCGGTTCAGCGCCGAGCAGGCCTGCCATTGCTACGGCAATCCCGCATTCTCCAGCCACGTTTCCGTGATGAGCGCGTGCCCGGCGGCGGACGGATGCACGCCGTCGCCGGCCCAGAATGCCGGCGGGGCCTGGGTGGCGGCTTGGGCGAACAGGCCGTCGAGCGGCAGGAGTTCCACGCCGAACTCAAGCGCGAGTTTGCGCGTCACGTCGATCTTCGGGTTGAGATCTTCGCGCCAGGCGAAGCGGTCGGCCGGCACGTGGAGCAGGAACGGCTCGAGCAGGACAACGCGGGCCTTCAACTCGCCGGCGATTTTTTCCAGCAGCGCCCGGTAATCGCGCTCGAAGGCCGCCGCATCGATGGCGTCACCGTTTTCGAAACGGCGCCAGGTGTCATTGATCCCGATCAGGATCGAGACCACGGTCGGCTTGAGTGCGAGGCAGTCCGCCTCGACCCGTCCCAGCAGGTCGCGCACGCGGTTGCCGCTAATGCCGCGGTTAAAAATCTTCAGATTCGGAGCCACCAGGCGGGCCTGCAAATGCGCCGCGGTCAGGGCGGCGTAGCCGAAGCCGAGGTGGTCCGCATTTTCCCGTACTCGGCCGCAATCGGTGATGCTGTCTCCCGTGAAAAGAATCCGGTCATTAGCGTTGATAATCATGGTTGTTTCTGTTTAGATTCATATCTTATTTCATCAACTAAAGATCACGGGGATGGGTTCAATGTCCCAGCCAATTTAACACGGCTCAAGTCCACGAATCTACTCCGTTGCCACGCTCAATTCGCGGCTTTTAGAATTTGTATTGGCCCGAGCAAACCAGACGGGCTTAGTCCAGAATCCTTCTTGAATTTAGTAACGTTTGTATGGGTAAAACGCTTGTCTGCGGAAAGTCCCGCATCCCCAATGAGGCGGTTGGGCCAGTAATTCGTAACACGAATCTCCAGACGATTACCTGACGGTTTGCAAAGCCCTGTGACGTCTACACGAAATGGGGATGTCCAAAGCACGCCCAGTAATTTTCCATTGAGCGTGACCTCGGCGAGTTCTTTTACATTACCCAAATCCAGAAAAAGGCGGGTCTGCGGGTTTCCCGCAACACCGGCGGGCAGATCAAATGGATCGCTCGTGTAAACTGCTGTGCCAGAGTAATATCGAATGCCGACCTGATCAGATTGGGTCCAGTCGCGTAGGTTCTCAAAACGCGCCGATGCCGGGCCACCCCACGCGGGATCGAAAGCCACTGTCCAGCCAACATCGAGAACAGCAGCTTGCTCCAGTTGCGGATAATTGCTGGCTGAAGTCCCCTGTCGATCCGCTGGAATTGGCTTGCGGAAAATAACAAACGTCGAGCCATTGGGTGCGAACTCCAAGGGCACAATTGTGCGTCCATCTTGTAACTGGGTAAAAGTTGTCGCATCGCGCATCCCTCCAGTGATCGGATCCCATAATTCAGGCTGAAAGCCTGCAACCCGAAAAGTGCATTGCACGGCCTCATCGCGTGCCATCCGATTAGCGACGAAATAGATTTCTGTTTCGCCTTCCTGGCGATGGATAAAGTCGATGAACGTATCGTTATCTCGACCGGAATAAGTCATGTCGGGGAAAATCTTATCTTTGGCAAGAACCTCGTGAAGGGGAGTGCCCCAGATAACTCGGCCCTTCCCGTAAACGTGTTCGGTGATGTTCTTGCCGTCGCAATCTCCCCACAACTCGTCAGCGAGGCGACGAATTTTCTCGTCCCCGTCCGGATAGTCCTTCAAACCGGGATCCTTGACAGGACGGGGGCCAACCACAGTGGCACCGGCGTTCACAAGAGCTTTGATTTTTTCAAGAACCTCAAGTGGCATGAAATCCCGGTTAGGTAGCGAAAGTAGTCGGTACCTCATCCCATCCGGCAGGATAATGAGACCATCTTTAACAGTCATACGGGTCAACAACACTTCCGCGTTGCACATATCGTAATCAAATCCCTTGCCGAGTTCGGGGTAAACGCGTTTGAGTTCAACATAATTAGGAGCCCAATCTCCGTTATAAAAGCAGACGTCAGCAACAAACAGTCCGCGCGACAGCAGCCACTGAGACCTAGCGATATAGTCAGTCCAAGCGCCCATCTGTTCCCACCAAGTTATATTCCGGTTAAAGTGAGTGCCGGCGAAATACTCGTATCCGGGCTTGCCGTCCTCAGGCCGCGAGGAAGTGTAACTTTGGAATACAAAACGGTTAAAGCCTTCGCAAAAGGCAATGTCGGCGGTTGATTTGAGCTGCGCAGGGCCTTCCTCCCAGTGAGGTCCTATGGTGGTGAAAGCCTCGCCCGCAGCCCACCGCTTTCCGTAGACATGGACCGCTGAAGAGGTTTGCTTGCCAATTTTGTTTTGGTGTGTCCCTTCGCTCAACAACGGTGGCGCCCAGAACTCTCCCATGGGCACATCACATGCACCAAGATTGCGCAAGGCGTCCATTGTCATGAGCTGCCCCGAGCATGGGCCGCCAGCCTGGCATTGAGTGCCTATACCACTCTCATGAGCCTTACTTGTTGAGTAGGCATAATGGTTTTCCGCCAGGCAATCTGCGATCGTCTTACGATAATCATAGAGAAATCGGTCGGTCATATCCAAGCTGCCCACCGTATAGCCAGCCAGAGTAGGGAGATAAGGAAGAGCATCGTAGCCACGGTTTTTTTTGAACTCGTCCAAAAATGCCGGCGTCCAATTCGGCATTCCACACTCCCAACTATCATCATAAACGTATTTGATTGTTTTACCGACAAAGTCAGCCGAATCATCGAGCATGAGCTTTGTCAGATTATTCCAATGGAATTCGGTGGCCTGTTTGTTGAAGAAATCCTTTTCAAGACCCTCCCCACCCTTGGCGCTCGTGGTGGTTGTACGGCCTGTCGTCGTATAGCCTGTGCGAAGCAATACCCAGTCGCCCTCTGGCACCTCCCACATGAGACTGCCGTCGGGTTGAAGTTTATTTGTGAGGTCAAGCATTTGCTTGGAATCGATGAGACTCCTCATGACGGATAAAGTCGGCTCCAAAGGTAGTGCGGTGCAATCGCGCAGGGGATCGGTGGGTTCGACCGATTCACGGGATGCCTTGATAGCGAGGCGTCGAGCATCAGCGGAAAACGGAGGCCGGAAAGCAATTTCCAACATCTGCATGTTATAGTCACAATAAGAACTGGTGGCGACAACCCGTACATCGCGAGCCAGGGTCGCTGGAAATGTGACCAACTGTTCGCCCCACTCCAGCAGTGTGCACTTTTTTACTGTGGCAAAAGTCACCCCGTCCAACGATGTTTGGATCTCAATGTCTTTGGGCCCATGATGATAGCGAGGCATGATCCAGACGCTTTCGATGCTCGCTGACTCAGGCAAGGAAAGTTGCACCCATTCCGGGTGCTGGGGGGTCGGGAGACCTTTGGACCCCCAAATGCTATTCATACTTGGATCATCGTCGGTTAAATTTTTGATGGGCATGTCATCACGAGAGCTACTGGCGGTCACTTTCAGTTTTGGTAATTCGCTCTGCCCAATAACTTCCGTCACACGGAACGCCTGAACGGCAATATCGTGGTAGGCTTTAGCATTACCTGAAGGCATGGGAAGATTTCCCATGAACATCCGGGGACCTTTTAACTGAAGTTCGGATTGAACGTAATGCTGTTCAGCCATTTCGTCGGTGATCCAGGGACCACCATCATTCCATCCACTGCACTGGTCGAGGTTAACCTCAAGTCCCAAGCGCGCCGCCTCACGGACAGCATGTTTCAACAATTCGCGCCACTCGGGGCTCATAAAATCTGGTCCGCTCGGCATAGGGCCAGCCTCTCCGGCGTCGCTTACTAGCGTCACACCAGCAAACCCTTTGGCATGAATTTCCTCTAAATCATGCGTGATACCCTCTTTGCTCACGAGATTATTTAGCCACAAAAAGTAAATTCGTGGCTTGGCTTCTTCTGGCGGGTGGACAAAGCCTGCCGAAAGCAGATCACTTTCGTCGGCTTTTAAAAAAAATGACGGCGCAAGGAATACAAAAAGTAAAACAGTAATAATTTTCATCATCTTGACGCGTTGTTACGCCTAAGTTTAGCTTGAGTCCTCAATGCAATTTATAGTACCAGCATTCGCTCTGATATAAGCTGCCGCAGCTAAGCGGCTAACCTATTTCGAGGGATTCGGAACTGTCTGTATAAGAACGTTATCAATGCCGCCCGCTTGAAGATCGGTACTTCCAAAGCTGAGATAGACAGTGCTCATGCCTACAGCCAAATCGTAGGTCCCTATCGTGTTCCCAGAATTCATAAACTTTATTCGCGTTCCATTACCTGCAAATGCCGAACCGGTGCCTGCCGTGTCAGTAAGCAAGAGCGAATATTGACTTCCTGTTGCTGTGCCACTAGCCGCGGGCTGGGGCTGGGGTGTAGAATTATCTTGGGAGGCTCCACCACTCATAGCTACGCCATACCAAATTGATATCTCCCCGTTACCCTTCTGGAGAAACCCGAAAGCACCTGGCGTATTTTGAATAGGAAAACCCGAATGATTAACATCGAAACCGGGATTAATTGTCGGTGTCAATGAAAATGAAGTCCATTGATCTTCATTTCCACTTGTACCCGGGAACATATCAAAACTGATTAGGATTGGTCCTTTAACGTTGTTGGACGACAGCGCCAAACCCGTAAGACTAACTTGTTCTTTTTTATTAAAAAAGAGATAATCTTCGGCGGGTCCCTTAGAGAGGGGGCTGTCTTTGGGATTTCCTAACGAGGCGCTTCCGCTACTAACATCAGACACGTCGTAAGCTGTCCACTTTTGAGGCGCTAGAGTGCCAGTCTGCCGAATGGAGAGTTTGAGGTTAATGTCAGTGGTGAAACCCGAAGCCGCATTGAAATTATCAGAGAAGAGAATGTCTGCGCGCAAACTCACTGTCACCGCTAGAGCAGCGACATAAACTGCTGGAATAAATTTTAGTATTTTCATTTTTTATGGGATGTACTTTTTGTTGATATTGACTTGAATATAATTGAAATTCGGCGCGTCATTTCTCTATTTTCCATTAAGATTAGGAGGAGAACCCACCGCATGTGACTCAATACTGCTCCGAGCTTTGCTTGCAGCCATGAAAAACTCATCCATCAACACCGCCTTGAACTTGTCCTTCGGTAATAGCGCCATGGTCTCCGCAGCAAAATTGGGATCCAAATCATAAATCACGGTAAACCAAGGGCGCTGGGTTCCCGTATCCGCCAACTGGCGCATGAGACTCTGGGCCAATGCTTGCGGAGTCTTTTGCGGATCGTCTTTGGGCCAATAATCTTTGAAAAACCGCTCGCTAGAGATTTCGATGGGCGCGCCGGGGGGGAAAACAATCCGCTGCGGCCCTTCCCAAAAGAAATACCCATTCAGCCCTGTGGCCGCCTCCCAATCGCGGCGTTTCGACTCAGGCTGTATCCCATTTTGCCACCAAAGATCTTGATAGTGGGTATCTGCCAACAGGCTGGCCGCCTTGATTTTTTCCGCATACCCGAAAAGAAATTTGTCAGGAAGCCGGCCCGGATGATTATAGCCGTAGCCAGCGGTTTCATTGACGAAATAGTCGTTCGGCGATGCCATTTCATAGTAGCACTCCATGAGTCCGGGCGCTTTTTCGACAAGATAAGGGCTGATCGTCCAGTTCATGGGAACCTTGCCCCGAGCTGAATAGAGCCAGCGACCATTGCACATGAGACTAGTGGCAGTGTGGGCTGCATCGCCTGCTCCGGACACAAAAGCGATGTAATACTTGTCCTCCACCTTGACATCTGACTCCTTAAGTTGCCTCTGCCGCGGCATCATTTCTTGGTGAGATGGCACGCGCAGATAAAAGGAAAGATTGTTTGCCGTGCAGCAGGTCACAGCGCAGCCATACTTTGCAACCGTCGTGGCGATGCCATCCTCACTTTCTTGATCCCACCCCCAGACCATACTGTAAGGATTCAGATGGCTAAGTATCTGATCGAGCAGCCGATGCTCTTCCTCGCGGCTTAATCCACTTGGACTTGGTCTCATCAATATCTTCTTCGCTTCGTCCGGGAGGTCATCACCTTTCGGATCAAAATGGCCGAGGTTGTAACAGTACATTCTTCTTGAGATTGCGAGATCCAAGGTCAAGTAGCCAAATTGGCCTGGAAAGTAGGAAAATGCATTTTCCTTGTCGGATCCTGGGAGATATTCCGCGACTGCCCACTGCAAAACCTTTCTCAGAATTTCAAGTGAGATATCCTTTGGAAAACGGTCCCGCAGGTCTACGATAATCGGAAGATTGGCCAGAGCGGGCCAGCGCATGGCTGTTTCATCACTCACTGGAATCAAATCCCGCTGTCCCGCAATGGTCGCCGCTACGGACAGAGCCTCGGGAGTGAACTCTCTCAGCCGGACAACTCCTTTAATTTTATCGAGGTTGAGCCGGACCAATTCATCCAAGTCCGTGACAGTCTTATATTTATATCCCCACTTTTTCCCAAGGTAGTCCAACCAAAAGTCATCCGGCGACGGAAACTTCGACAGCATTTCCGGGCTAATCCTTTCCTTATAGAAGGGGTAAAAAGAAAAACTGACCGGCCAAAACTTGTCAACCGTGCGCAAAAAGACTGAGGGCTCACTCCGGTTGGCAATCCCCTGAACGGCTGTTGCCGCGACAATCTCATCCCGGGAAAGCTTATCTATGTTAATAACCAAAACTGTCGATGCTGAATCTTTTATTTCAGCATGCGTTGGTTCAGTAAAAAAACCAACCGCCAGTACGACGGTTGCGGTCAGAAAGTGGATAGAGGGAAGCCTCATAGTATTAGACTATTGTGTTCGCTAATTCCAAATGCCGCAATGCTTTGATGTGTATTTGACACGTATCTGCGTGCCAAGGAGGGAACTCCCATAGACCACGTCATGCTCTGATGAAAAGCTTCGGCTCGCCTGAGTTCCCTAACGATTGGGGGCGTAGGCCAGCACCTTGAAGGCGGCTTCCTTAAGAAGGTTGGCGAGCTTGCGCGAGAGAAGGGGTAAGCCGGTGGTGCGTTTGAAGGCGCTCATCTAACTTTCGATCTTCCAGCGCAGGCCGTAATTCTAGTTTTTGAGGTACTCCGACGTCATCTGGCTGCGGTACTCGCCCCGGCGCGAACCATCCTTGGCGCAACGGGCCGGTTTGATCACTGTGGGGTCGCCCCCGAACTCCTCCCGGCAGACGCCGTGCACCCACTCCGCGTTGTAACCGCGGTCGGCGTAGAGGTTGGATGGCTTGATCGAATCATTTGGTCCAGGCAATCCGCCACTGCTTTGCCTGATAAAGACTGGGCTGCATAAAACGGAGGACACTCCCGCGTAGATTGGTCGGCCATGGTCAGCGTGCGGAAGTGGCCCCCGTTAACTCCCTGCACACCCGCACCACCTTTTGCCCGCCATCTACTGCTTTTAGTGCGTAGATGATTCGCTCCTCGTTGTATCTTTTTCCCTTCATTTTTGTCTTCTCTAGTTGAGGACTTCCCCTCATCAAACCCTAACTCCACCCCTGGCTCTCTTTTCCCGGTCAACGTCAGTTTCTTTTTGTACTGCCCGTAACCCATGCAGTCGGCTAACGCTTCAGCGTCTGGGCAGCTTTAAGCAATACTTGACTCACCTGCTGCTGTAGATACAGATCTACCGTGTTTCGCATGGGCCTAGCTCCGAGTGTACGGTGGAAACCCTCACGGACGAGAGTTTCGACGGTGGCAGCCTCGACCGTCAAGTTATGGCCGAGGCCGTTGAGGCGCTCGACTTCGCGCTCGATCATCAATTCGCAAATCTCCCGTTGGATGGAGTAAGGGAGACGGTTGAAGACCAACTTTTCGTTGATACGGGCAACCAATTCGGGGCGCAGCACCTGGTCAACACGCCGCAAGACGGTTCGCTCGATGGTGGCGAAAGCCGAGCTTTCCATCCGCATCGCTTCCGCCGCGCCAATGTTTGAGGTGAAGACGATGTAGTAGTTATTCAGATTCCGCGTTTCACCGTTGGAAAAAGTGATCCTGCCCGCGTCCAGAATTTGCAGGAAGAGGTCAAGAACAAGCGGATGCGCCTTTTCCATCTCGTCAAAAAGAAGCGTCCCGCGAGTGCCCTTATCCAACGCTCGCCCGAGCATTCCGGTATCATTCGACGAATTACCGAGAAGCAATCCCACGGAGGATTGATTCTGGAACTCCGACATATCAAAACGACTGAGATGATCCGAGCCGCAGAGGTAATCGGTAAAGGCGATGGTCATTTCGGTTTTGCCGACGCCGGTGGGACCAACAAAGAGGAATGACCCCTTGGGGCGATTCGGATGAGCCAAGTTCAATTCTCCTCGCTGGAGAACCGAGCAAATACGAGGAAGAACATGGTCCTGCCCCTTAATGTTGGCTTTAAGGTGAGGCTCCAAATGACGGAGCTTGGTGAGAAAATCTGACGAAAAGGTATTCATAATGGGCGGACTCTACGTCGCAAAAAGGCCCATTTTCAAAGCCTAAAATTCTGCCTGGCCACTTTCCCTGACTTTCCTCCAATACCCTCCCAAAGCACCCTAACGGGAGGTTCCTTATTCATGGCTTAATCATGCCATGACAAATTTTAGTCCTTCACTGGTTGCCGGTCTCACTGGCAAATCACTCATCGGTTTAACTCCAATCCTCGCCCAAGTCACGGGCGGAGGCTCCACCAGCTCCTTGCAGCAGGGTTTCAGCACGGCACTCGGAATCCTCTTCATGTTCGGATTCTTTTGGGGCGTGATCAAAATCTGGTCCGGCGCGAACGCCATTAGCAAAGGCGACGCGGACGGCAAAATGGGCATCGTCGCCGGCATCATTATCGCCGGGGCGGCCGCCATCATGGGCGCTTTCTTCGCCATCTTCAATTTGAGCGGGGCGACTCTCACCCCCTCGTTCTGACCCATCCGGCACCGTCCTGAGCCAGCCTTCCATATCCATGAACGAACTACGACTTACAGACACCAACGCCGCGGATGATTCCGCCGGATCGGTTTGGGGCCTCGACGGCAATCTATTCATGCCTGTCGTCGCCTCGGCAGCCATCTCCATCGGGGTGATTCTGATCCTGTTCAGTCTCTTTCATGTCGTCTGGTGGTTGAGCTTCCCGCTCGGGGCGGTGCCCTTCGGGGCCACCCTTTCCTACGTCCTGCTTTTTAAACAGGGCAAACCGCCTGGCTATGACCGGGACCTTTTTGAGCTCTGGATCACCGGCAGCGGCTTTTCCTTCAACCCCCACGACCAGATCCACGCCAGACCACCCCAATGAAACGACACGATAAATCACCCAACGGCCACTTCGCCGGGGGACTCATTCTCTACGGCAACCTCGAAAACGGCTCGATGGCCAGCCAGGGCTATCTCATCGAACCGCCCGATATGCAAAACGCCTCCATCGGCTTGAAAAACGATTTTCAGGACAAACTCCGCATCTTTCTCGCTTCCCTTGGCCCAAATCAACGGGTGCAACTCCAGTGGACCTGCAATTCCGATTATCGGAAAGAACTCACCCGTTATCACCAGCAAACCGGAAAAGTGACGGATGAATATATCCGTCAAGTCCGCTTTGAACGCTGGTCTCGCTACTGGCAACGGATGGAGAATCGGACGCTGCGACGTGAACAGTTGGTTCTTTTTATCTCGCAGGACATCGAGACCGCCGCCCCCCTGGTTCCGGGCAAGGGTGGTAACGGCGACTACTACGACAAAACGCTGGGGCAACTTCGGTCAACTTTTGACGAACTCGGAACCACCCTCACGACCGTTTTTGGCGCTGGGACAACTGTTCGTCCGATGTCGGACATGGAGCACTTCGCCTATTATCAGCGATTTCTCAATCCAAACCTCACCGACATCCCGGCGGTCGATCTCACCTCGCTTTTTAACAAGGACCTTTCTCTCCAGGAATTGTGCTGGTCGGGAGACGGACGCGGCTTCGAGGACAAAATCGCCTTCAAGATCAACGATTATTACAATTCCCTTTTCACCATCAAGCGTTGGCCACAAAGGACCTATCCCGGCATCGTCCACCGGCTGACCTCGCTCCCGTTTCTCGATTACCAAATCACGATCAATCTCGAGCCGATTCCCGTGCGCGAGGAGATCGACCGCGAGGAAAAAGCCATCGACCGCTTGCGCGGCGACTACGAAGAGGAGGGTAAATTTTCGATGTCCGTGGCCCTCAAAAAGAAGGAACGCAAAATCGATTCCCTCGCCCAGGGCTTCTCCTTCCCCTTCTTTGTCGAGTACGTCATCCGAGCTTGGGACCACACCGAATCGGGGCTGTACGCCAAAAACGCCGCGATCAGGAACGCGGTCAGCCAAATGAACGGCGCGCAGGTGTATGAAACCTCCCTCCCCACCACCGCCAAGAAACTCTTTTATTCCACCTGGCCAGGCTGGACCGGCAGCAGCTATCGGTATCGGGATCTTTATGCGGAAGACCGCTATCTGGCGGATCTGCTTCCGTTCTCGTCGACGTTCACGGCTCATCTCGCCGAGGCCGAAGCGATCTACGATGGCACCAACGGCAATCTTGCCGGAGTCCGTACCTTTATCGGCGGCACGCCGCAGCATACCGTGCTCATCGGCATGACCGGCGCGGGGAAGTCGTTCGCCATGGACGACCTGCTCACCCAAACCCAGGCGGGTTACAATTACACCGTCATCATCGAGGAGGGACTTTCCTACAAGAAGTTCACGGAAAGTTTGGGTGGAAGGCCAATCCTGATTCATCCCGATGGGGAATTGACCCTCAACTATCTCGACACTCAGGGTTTGCCCCTTAACCAACTCCAAATTGCCAGCGCGGTGGCACTCGTCTCCCGAATGATCGGCGAGTCCGCCGATGCCGAAAAGCAGCAGCTTCGACAGGCACAAATCGGCCAATACGTTCACCAACTCTACTCCGACACGTTCACGGAGTGGGCGACCAAACATCAAAACCGGATTCCGGGCCTGCAACGGCTGGCGTGCGCCGTTCATAAATGGCGGCAGGAAAAGATGGGGCTTGGTTCCACCTTCCTTGAAGCGTTCGCGGAATTGCGCGACCGCATGGAAGCGACCAACGCGGAAGCTCTCGAATTTCATGGCTCCATTTCCGAAGCCGAGATCACCCAATTTCTGAAAGAGCCGCAAACCGAGCGGTTCTTGATGCAAACCGCGTATAGCGCGTTCACGCCCGAGGAGTACCCGACCCATTCCGCCTTATTGGATATGATGTTCTTTTCGCGGTTGCCCGAACATCGCAAGGAAGAGATCGACCAGATTGCCACTCTGTTGACTGCGTGGACCGCCGCCGGCCAGTACGGAAAACTCTTCGACGGAATAACCAATATTTCGCTGACTGGGAAAATTGCTCACTTCGAGCTGGGCTACGTCCCCGAGCAAGCGGTCGAATTGAAAACGGCGGCGGGCCTGTTGATTTCAGGATTTACCCGGCAACACATCATCACGCTTCCGCGCCAGCAGTGGAAACGGATCATCTTCGAGGAAGCCGCCCGCTTCCTTGATGTCCCAGGCGGCGAGAAAATCATGGGCGAAGGCTACGCCCAGCTTCGCAAATTCAATTGCTGGATTATTTCGATTGTCCAGCAGTATAGCAAATTCAAGAGCACGCGGATTCGGCCCGTCATCATGGGGAACTCGAAACAGTTCTTCCTCATGCGGCAATTCGACCGCTCCGACCTGGAAGACATCTCCAAAGACATTCAGTTGCCCGAGGTGATGATCGACGCCGTGCAGCACTACCCGCTGCCCGAGCAACAGGCCGCGAACCAAAAGTTTTCCTCCCTCTGTTACTACTCGCCCACGGTCCAGCCGCCCCTCTGCGGAACCCTGCGCCATGTCGCGGGTATCAACCCTTAACCCACCACCTTTATGAAAATCAGATCCTATCTTCTTTTGTTAACACCCTTGGTTCTGGCGCATTGCGCCTCAACCTCCAACCCGCCTGGCCCCGAAGGGACTGGCAATCACAAGACCGGCTACAACCTCGGACGTAGCGATGCGGTGAAGCAACAATACTGGATGGTTCAGGACCTCCAGAAAGAGGCAAACGCCTCATCGCCCAAGGCCCTGCCGCCGAAGGTGACGTACATCCCGATCACCATTCCCGGCCAGACCGTCAACGGCGTCACGACCGTCCCCCACACGGAAACGGTTCGCATCGAACAGTAAACCCTTCACCGAACACTTATATGAAAACTAAGTTTCTTTTATTTCTCATCCTGATTATGGGGCTAGCACCGCTGGCCCGAGCGCAGTACCCGGTCACCGTCGTGGCCGATCCCATTGCCGTCCAAAACGAAGTCGCCCAAATCGCCAAGTGGACCGAATCCATCGCCACGCTTAACCAGCAATTGCAGCAGATGCAGCAATACGTGGCCCTGGCCCAACAGGTCAAAGGCTACATCGGCGATCCGGCTGCGGCGGCTCAGGCGATGGGACTTCAGTTGCTTGGTCCGCAGCTCAGTCAATCGGTGGGACAGCTTACCTCGACCATCAGCCAGACCGTCAACGGCGCACAGGCTCTGGAAAACAGCGGGGCGCAATTGTTCACTCCCATCAACTTCAAAACGCCGAGCGGATTGACCATGACCTTCGACCCGAGCCAGTTCAAGGCGTTCGCCGCGATCCAGAGTCAGGATAGCAATGTCGGCAGCGTTATTCAGGACACAATATCCCGTATTACTGCCTTGCAGCATCAGAAGGCAACGACGCTCGCGCAAATCCAGACCGCCCCCGACCAGAGCACCGTGCAAAAGCTGACCGCCCAGGCCGCCGCCATCGACGGCCAGGTTGCCGCGCTTGGCCAGCAACAGCAGACGGCCACCGACCAGATTGTCACCCAAAGCATTTCCAACCAAAACAACCAGCAAATGAAGGCGCAGGCCGCCAATCAGGCCGCCGACCACGAATTGAACGTCTCGCTGCAAAACTTCATGCAGTGGGAGGGCCAGATCACCAGTGACCGCACCGACTTTCAATAACCCATGAAACGCCTCTATTTCCAATATTTCAATCTTCGCGTCTGGTGCTTGCGCCGCCGTTTGCGGCAGATGGGCTTCCGCGACGTGCCCGACCAGAAGACGGCTGAGACCCTGGTACGGCTCCAAATGGAGCCCTCCGACGCGCAAAAGTTGCTCCTCGACTTCATCAAATTCGGGTTGATGGCGGCGGCGGTTGCAAGCGTGGGCCTGATCTTTGGAATCCGCTTGCTGGAGCCCGTCCAGATCATCGTGCCAACGCCTCATAGATCCCCTTCGTCACCGTTGCTTCCCGACACGATTGTACCCACACCCCGGAATTTCAGGGAACTCACTCACCAGCCCACGCAACTTCCCATTTCATTCTAACAACCCCCAAACCCCAATTTTAAATCTATGAACCCTACCCTTCCTGAAACTCCTCCGCCTCAAAATCCTTCCGCCGAAAACCCCTCCAAGACCGAATCCTTAACCGACACTTTTCTCGAATTTTTCAAGACCATGTGTGACGGCGTCCTCGCCAGACAGAAACTTCAGAACGCCTGCGCCGAGTACACGTTGAATTCCGACAAGCTCAAATTTCTTTATTTGAAAAAGATCATCTTTTTTTCTCGGCTCAATTTCTTACTTCTCATCTGGATCGTCATCATCCTTCTGTTCCGTCCCTTTTCCTCCCAGCGCCCATCGGAGCACAAGGTCCGACAGCCGGTTTCAGTACCCGATGCGCGTCCCTCTCAATATTACCCGGCACCGCCGGCGAGGAACGTGGCATGACCATCAGCGACCTCGTTCCCAATCTGCAGCCGATGGTTGAGGACCTGAGCAATCAGCTTCGGTTCATCTGCTATTTCATCCTCACGGCGGCCATCGTCGTGAGGACTGGCCGGGGCAGCGCGAGCATCGGCCAGTTGGCCCGGCCCATCGTCACCAACATCGTCCTCTGCGGGATCATCTCCACGTTGCCCATGTGGTTCAATCTCATCCGCGATGAATTCTGGAACATCGCCGTTTCCATTCGCACGGAATTCACCGGCAGCGTTGATGGCACCGGCGCGGCGCTGATGCAACTCATACAGCCCCCCGACAGCGGCATCGACTGGCTTGATGTCGGCAACTCGGTGATGAAGGCGGTTCAATACGCCCTCGGCTGGCTGATTGTCTGGATCGGCGGCCTGATCCAGTTGCCCATGATGATCGTCCAGTTTGTCATGGAATGTCTCTGCTATTTGTTTTTGCCCATCGCAATTTCGCTCTTCGCCTTTGAGAGCACGAAGGGGCTGGCCATCCGTTACATTCAGCAAACGCTGGCCATCCTGGCGTGGCCCATCGGCTTCGCCGTGGTTGACCTTGTCGGCTATTCGCTCTTAACCAGCGGAACATCTGTGGTCAGTGCCGGTGCCTTGGCCGCAGGGCTGGCCACCGGATTCACCCCGGCCAAGCTCGTCATCGGCGGCATCGTCGCCGTGTGGCTGATTTTGGGGAGTCTCGTGACGCCCGTTGTGATGCAGATGCTCTTTTGCTCGGGCTCGCCCATGTCATCGGCCGTCGGCCAGGCCATTCAAATGGGGCTTGGTTTTGCCGGTGCCAGCCGCTTCCTAAAATCGGGCGGTGGAATTGGAGAAGGCGCACCTGCGCCCGGCCCATCCACCCCGTCGAATGGGTCAACGCCTTCGAGTCCTCCTCCTGGTCCTCCGTCGAATCCCGCTTTGCCCTTTTCGCCTGGTGGTCCGCTCGCTCCGTCGTCGGGTCCGATGGCTCCCTTGTCGCCGCTTCCGAATGGCTCCAATGGTTTGATCCAGTCTCCGCGCGGGACTGTCGCTGTCGGGCAAGTCGCCGACCGTATTTCTCCCGCGCAAGCTCAGTCTTTTGCCAATCAGAGCGGTACGCCTTTTACCCAGGCCTTTTCCAACGGCTCTGTCGTTACTCATCAGCCTGCCGTGTCTCGTGTCCCGCCTGCTTCCACCTTTATCGCTCCCTTAACCCCTAACCCCGCCTTCGCATGAATGTCCTAAAAGAAACCCCCGTCCCTCTGTCTTCTGAAATAAAACGACCCCAAGCTGCTCCTACCGTGCTCCGTCTTTTCGCGGAACATGGTTGGGCGGCGCGGGTGTGGTTCCTCATCGCTGCCATTGCCGTGGCCGCCGCCTTCATCCAGCCGTTTTTCATCATCAGCGCATTCCGTACCCGGGAGCGCGTTGTCATCCTCGATGAAACCGGCACCTACCATATTTCGCCGCTTCTCAATTTCGAGGACGCGACGAAACTGCAAACCTCGCAAGCCCTCCTCGCCTGCCTCGCCTTGCTCGAAAAGAACCCCAACGGGTTCGATTACCCCGACTTGCTGGAAAAGATGTATCTGCCCCAGGCCCTCAACCAGGCCAAGGCGATGCAGAGCCAGCAGGCCGACGAGCTGAAGGCCAAGCAGATTCACCAGAAAGTCGAGGTCTTCCGGCTCGATGTGCTCCAGACCCGCAACGATCAAGTTCTGGTCGAGGCGACGGGGCAATTGATCCGCGTCGGTCTCTTCAACGGTGAACCGTTCACCGAAGCCGAAAAGTTTCGGGCGCAGTTCACCCTCCTCCGTAACCCCAACCTGACCGCCAACGGTCGGTTCCCCCTCGCGGTGTGGAAATTCCAATATTCAACCGCTCAATAACAAATTTTATGAATCTTAAATCACTTACAGTTAGAAAAATCTTTGTAAACCTCGCCGCATCGGCGGCGGCACTCATGCTCGGCGCGCTCGGCGCGAAGGCAACCCCGATCACCGTACCCAACGCTTCGTTCGAGTTGCCCAGTTCACCGACTCAGACCTCGACGAATCCAAATGTCATTCCCGGTTGGGTATTCAATGTCAAAGATGGAAGCGCCTACGGGGTCGCGGCGATTTCGTCCAACTTTACCTCGCCGAGCGCCGCTTCCGGGAGCGACTACGCGTTCATCAACAACGACTATCCCAACGTTACCGATACGCTCACCTCAGCCGCGTCATTGGGAACGATCACGGGCCAGACGAGGTATACCCTCACGCTCGCCATCGGAAATCGTAGCGGAACCGGACTGTATCATGATCCCGGCAACATTTCCTTCAGCCTGCTCGCCAATGGCGTTCCGTTTGCCACCCAAACTGTCACCAATGGCACCGTGCCTGATGGCGCGTTTCAAGATTTCACGCTCACTTACACGACTCCGAGTTCAAATTCCGTTATCGGCGAAAATCTGACGATGCAATTGGCCACGCTTCCGGAGCAGGGTTCCGCCTATCAGCCCGGCTTCGACAACGTCACCCTGAATGCCACGTCCGTTGCCGTCGCTCCCGAGCCGCCCACGGCAGCCTTGTTGGTGCCCGGCGGGTTAGCTCTTTATTGGCTCATGCGGCGGCGGCGGATTGGACAAGAAATCGCCATTCGCTCAGCTCTAATCCTGCTCCTCGCTGTTCTGAGCTTTGGCCTGGCCGACGCCGAGGCCATCAAATCGTTCCCGCTCGACGACCAGACGGTTTATCACCTGAAAGTAGGCGTCGATAAGGTGACAACGCTGGTTTTCCCGCAGCCGATCACGGCGCTGGAAGGCAGCGGGATCACCGCCGATCCCAAGACCAAAGCGCAAATGATGCTCAGTTATCACGCGGGCGATCGCTTCCTTTCCGTGCGCAGTCTGATTGACCCTGCCACGGCTGTCCTGAACATCATCATCAATCGGAAAGTTTACGTCATCCAACTTGGGACCGACAAAGAGCCGTTCCAATCGGTGACATTCTATCCCGCCGACGAGCCACCCGCGCAGTCCGCCCGCCAGCCGAATGTTGGTCCAAGTCGCTTGCTCGGATTATTAGATAAAGCCAAGGCATACCCCCTCTTGGCCGAGCAATACCCCGAGATGGTTTCCCAAATGAACCAGGCTGAGCCGTTTACCCAAACGCTTTACGAGGGATTCCACGTCATTCTCACCAAGGTTTTCCGCTTCGATGCCGAGGATGCCCTGATTTTTCAGGTCGAGTTTGTCAATGAAACCGATCAGCCGATTTATTACGTCCCGCAATCGCTCGCGGTTCGAGTCGGATCCAGCGTCTATTGGAGCGCGTTGTCCGACGCCTCGGGAATCATGAGCGCAGGCGAAAAAGACCCGAAGTCCGGTCAAATCACGCCTGGTCATAGCAACGGCTATTTCGTCATTTGCGGCACGCCGCACGGGGGACGGAACCATCTTTCCGTCCAGAACAACTTCAACATCCTAGTTTTTCGCCAGGAGAATTCATGAATGCCATTGATCCACGCAAATTCATGACCTTCTTCAAATCGAAGACCGGCCAGATCACGGCTTTCGGCATCCTCTTCTTCATTTGCATGACCCTCTTAACCGGAGTGCTTTATTTCCGGCACGGCACCACCACAACCACGCCAGGAGCCGCGCCCAACCTCGACAAAACCGCCGATAAAACGCAGCAGCCTTCGAGCTGGCTCTCCGACAAGCCCGATGCCGCCTTTGCCAATAAGCATCCCGCCGTCCTGAACGATGACGGCTCCCCCAATCCAGTTCCCACCGCACCAGCGCCCTTGCCCATCTTGCTTTATCACGGCGATAACCAGGAAACGGAGGTGTCCGAAAACTACGCGCCTTATGGGAGAATGATTCCATGTGAAACGGTCATTACGATTGATTCCGCGAAGATCGAAACGCCGATCATCGGTTTCGTGACCGAGGATGTTTGGCACGATGGAAAGTTGATTATCCCGGCAGGCGCGGAAGTTCACGGCAAGGCCCAGGTCGATCCGTCCCGCGAACGGATCGCGAGCGACAACGATTGGATTCTGGTCTGGCGGACCACCGATCGGATGAATGGGGCCGAGCTGCCCCTCCATGGCGTTGCGCTCGACATGGAGCGCAATGAGAGGACCGGAACTTGGCAACTGACGGACGGTTCCGCCGGCCTCAAAGGCGACATCCTGAAAACCGATAATTGGGCCGAAATCAAACTCTTCGCCGCCACGTTTCTGAGCGCCGCCACGACAGGCCTGGAAAATACCACAACGTCCTCTAATGCGTTGACCGGGCAAACCACCCAAACGCCGCTCGACACGCCGAAGAATGCCGCCTTGGCGGGAACCAGCGCCGTGCTCAATGAGTACGCGCAGCAAATCCTCGATTCGATCAAGCGCGACGGGTTCTACGTCCGCGTTCCGGCCGGGAAACAGTTTTACCTCTACGCCACCCAAACCATTGACCTCGACCACGCCAAACGCGGCCAGTCGCTGGTCGATCTCAAACCCGAAAATAGCAAACCATGAAAATCCATTATCTACTCCCCGCGCTCCTGCTCGTCGGTTGCGCTTCCTCCCATCCTCCCACGGTCGATGTCGGCGCAGGTCCGTTGCCGCAAAAGCATGACTTGTCCCACCCTGCCAGCGTCCGCACGCCGGAACAACTGAAAGCATATCCGGTAGGCCGCTACGAAGATCCCAACGACCCCGGTGTCATGCACGAGGGCCACACCGTCTATCGCGCCGAAACTTCACCCGAATGGGACACCGATCCGAACGAGCAGACTTCCCTGCCCTTAGGGCCCGGCGAAATGGCGGCCGCTGACCCGTCGCAGCAGCACGTCGCGCTGACCGCGGAACTGGAACAGCGCCTCAAGCAGGAGGACCAACTTTTACAAACCACCTATGAACAAAACAAGCGGCTCGCTCAAGAAATCGCAAAACTGGAGGAACGGGAGCAGCACACGCTTTTGCCGGTTCCTCCGCCAGTACCTCCGGTTGCGACACCCGAACCGAAACCGCAAACGTATTCACCCTCTCCGCCAGCGCCGGTAACCCCGACTCCGCCCCAGAAGTCATGGGGTTCCTGGTTCTGGTCGTCAGTTACCCAACACAAAAACAACCCCAAAAAATAAAACTATGATGCACATTACTGTCGCGCTGCCGGATGACGTGGCGCAGGAATACTACAACGCCTCCGAAAAACTCAAAGAGGTCTTGGAAGTCGGCCAGCCCGATGCCCAAACCCTCATGCGGTTCATGCTCGCCGGCTTCACTGCCCACGACATCGCCGCTCACTTCGACCGCGCCTTGCGGAACATCACCGGCGCTCCCATGCCCGATGAAACCGATACCTGGGTCTTCAGCCCCGGTTTCGAGAACGCCCCCTAACCCCCAATTATTGAAAGAAAATCATTATGGCTCTTAAACCTAAAAATCCCCCACCCTTGGACCAAACCCCCGCCAACAATATCTCGGAAGAACGTTTCCTTCGGGTCAATCCCGAGGTGAACAACCGTCTCGACGGCTTCATTCAGGCCAACCCCAAGATGCACGAGTATTACTCGGGCTTGGTCAAGCAACATCCCGAACGGGCCACCCGCGCCTTCATGCTCACCAAGATGTTCCGGCACGAAGCCGAGATGCGCCAGATGGCGCGTCAGGCCCCGCAGGCCAAGGAATGGCTCGACCAGCAGGAACCCAGCCTCAAGCAGCGGATCATGGAACGGCTCGAAAAGATCAATCCGTTCTACCGCGAAAAGGCGCTCGTGCGCGAGATCGCCCGCGAGAAAACCAGGATCGACTTCACCCAAAAACCATCCCTCGGCCAAGGGATGTCGGTCTAATGGCCCGGCACGAAGGGCGGGCCCGGCGGGGAAAAGTCGCCCCGCCGTCCCGCCCCTCGTGCTCGGGTGGCCGAATTGCCCAGAGAAGGCGGCCAAAGCGCCGCCTTCCTCGGCAGTCAGCCCAATCAATTTTTAATTTTATGATTCCCATTTCACCCATCAGCGTCAAATTTACCGAAGAGGAGCGAGTCAGGCTAAAATCTTTGGCGACCACACTCGGCTGGACGGAAAGCCAGATCGTTCGTGATTCCGTGGCGCATATTCTCCGCTTGATTCATCATCCCGACTCAAACGACGAACCCAAGCTCATCGCCTTGGCGCGGCTGGCACTCTGCCATAAGGAGAATCCCGACCTCCTCCATCAACACATCAGGAAGACTCACTCCGCTCACCCCACCTCCGCGATTAAGGAAAGCCCTTGATATTGCAGGCATTTACGCTTTTTCTTCTTTAATAAGCAGATTTTGCTTTTCCTCGAAAGTATTCAGGATATAGGTTATATTAGAGATGTTTTGTATTATCATCATTCCTAATTCCGTTTCCCCGTCGCGCCGCCAACGCAAACTCATATTATCAAGGGCGAGCGATCTTCCAAAGTATTTTCGGAGTCGCTCCAAGGGAGCTCGTCGCTGCAGATGTCCGGTCGTCATTTTCGACGCCGTACTTCGTTTGGTCAGATTCTCAACTTGGAAACAAAATTTTTTATGCCGGACCGCAAAAAGCTTCATCAACTTGCTCAGGAAGACCCGAACTACATGTTCACAGGCAGGGAAATCGCCGAGCTTTGCAATTTATCACAAAATGTCATCTCGGCGGTTAAAGCCAGGTCCGACCACCCCTTTTTTCTTAATAAATGCCGGCCCGAATGGTTTTTGGAATGGATGCGCACCCACCCCGGGTTTCAACTCACCAAAGCTGGCCCACCGGCATCGGATACCCCGCTAAAAACTACCGGTAGCATGGGACGCTTCGCTACGACCATTATTCTCCAGGAATTGGTCAAACGACTGAAAGATCGCCCAAAGCAGCAACCAGCTCAGAAGCCGTGAATGGTTGGCGCAGAACCGCGGGAATGTTGAGCGCCTCTTTCGGCACCGTCCGCAGGATCTCACCGTCTTCCGACATCACGATGGCCGGGACGGTGATTCCCTCCTGACGAAGGCAGGAGATAAAATGCAGAGCGTTACCCTGTGGGAGTTGGGGCAGCTTATAATTAGTCATCAACACGTCGAAGTGCGCAGCCTTCAGACGCGCTAATCCTTTCTCCGGCGTGCCGACAACTTCAACGTCCCAATTTGCCGCCTCCATCATTGCAGTGATTTGTTCCCCCAAAGGAGGCTCGACCGTCAAAACCAGGCCCTTCGGGCGTTTGCGAGCAATCATAATTAGCAGTATGTGATGTTCACATAAAAACAAGGGAAGTAACTGCTAGTCAAGCATGTGGATTTCACATGCATGAAAAAGACCCACGGCCCTAAACGCAGGAATGTGACTGGCAAACGCATTCGCCAGGCGCGCCTAGCCGCCAAGCCTTCGGTTTCGCAGGAAGACTTATCGGGAAGATTGGCCGTTCTTGGTGTCATTTTGGATCAGGGAGCCATCTCCCGCGTGGAAAGTGAAGACCGCTATCTGATGGATTACGAGCTTCTGGCCATTGCCAAGGCTCTTCGTATCAAGCCCTCGTTGTTGGTCGATTGATTTGCCTCCAGACTATAGTCCTTTCCGCCGCGGTCGATCCAACAGTTTTTGCTTATCTACCAGCCAAGTAAGCGTACTTCGCCTTTCCCACCTTCTTGATGCCCTTGATCTTTTTCCCGGTGGTATAAAACCAAACCGACACGCTCGAGGGTTTGGCGCCCAACTTCTCCGCCAATTCCTTCACGGTTAGTCCTGCTTTCCCGGCTGCTTCCAGCGTCTTCAAGAGAGCATCTTTCAAACCGACGCGACGACGGCGGTCGCGTACCCGCCGACGGGCCTTGCCAGCCTTACTGTCAAGGGCCGCACTCCCTTCGTCGAGTGTTTTAAGTGCCTGGTCCACTTTTTCAAGCCGGACCTGAAGAGTCTCCTTTTCTTTGATGAGTTGGACGAGACGTTCGAGTTGGGCGCTGGACAGATCGGTGAAGGCCATGCCGCAAGTTACAAAAATCGCCGGGGACCACAACTGATAAAACCGGCTTTCCCGCGTGATTTTTCAATCCTGTCAAAATAATTCGCTCAGAGAATATCAAAGAATATACGAATCCATACGAGAATACGGAAGTTTATCAAAGATCAGAAAAGGCCAAAAAAGAGACGGGGTTATGACTTGGGCAACAAAGGAAACCAAGTCTATGAAAACCAAAAAAACGACACGTCAGAGCCCTCGTTTGACCGGAAAGGCGCAATCATGAGCCCCGAACAAATCGAGTTTCTCAATCAGCGTCATTTACCCCACCGGCTCACGGCCCAGGAAACCGGCTGGCTGCTCGGGTTCAGCGTCTATGACATCACCGTGCTCACCGCTCGCCGGATGCTGAAACCAGTCGGGCAGCCGGCGCAAAATTCCACCAAATATTATTCCACCGCTCAGATTCAGCGTTTGTGGGGAAATTTCAAGTGGATGGATCGAGCCACCGCATTGCTAAACCGGCATTGGAAAGAAAAGAACGCAAAACGAAAGAGCGAAAGGAAAAAGTCGTGAATACTTCCACCTCTGCCATCAAGCCATCGGAAAGGATGATTCTCACGCCCAGGGAATTTGCCGATGTTTTCGGACAGCACTACTCCTGGGCCTATCGGCAGATTAACGCCGGTAATATCAAGGTCGTCTCGAAACTTGACCGGATAATGATTCCCCGCTCCGAAGTGGATCGGCTCCTTCAGGAACAAGAAACCTATCCGAAGAAAGGTCGAAACGTGCATGAAAAAAGCACGAAGAATTAAGGGCACGTTCGAGGACAATCTATGGATTCTCGTTAAAGAGAATGCCTGTCTGGACCGTTTCAGGAATTTGTTGGGATTGCGAAGGAATCCCGATTTGCTCTGCAGAGATCCGGTGGAGAAAAGTTCCAGCCTGACGGTATTTAATTTTTGCCTCCAGCACGACCAAGAAGACATCTAGAAATATCTCAGAAGAAAGCTCAGCCCCAGCCAAAGAAGCCAGGTTGCAGATTGGGCGGAAATGTCGTCTGTGTGAACAAAACGAACAGTAAAGAAAAGCATGAACGGGACTCAGTGGCCCCGCGCCAGAGCCGCGCCAGCAAAGCTGTCACGGCCCTGGCTGGCCCCTTTTTTATCGTCGCAGCTTACTCGCGGCCCCAAGGGAACTTGGGGGGCCGCTCGCTGCGCCGCAGGGATTGTAAGCACGAGGAGGCTGCTGCCTCCTTGTGCAGCGAAAGAAGGCTCCGCCTTCTCTCGCGCTCTCATCCGGGGGGAGATAAGTGGCGGAGGGCAGTATGGGCTTTTCGCGCTCCGGCGGGCCTCTGCGCGGCCCTTGATTTTCCGTGCTGTGCAGACGTATATACCCGGCGTTTCTCCTCTAAAAAATCATTATTTCCCTGTGCTTTTAACTCTGCGGTGATGGTGGGCAATTCGAGAACCGGCACCCGGTTCTCTGCAGTTAAGCCGAGGACTTGGATCGTTCGTAGGAGCCGCTCAAAGATTTGAGATTTCGGCTCTGCCGCCTCAGGCTTCCTTGATGACGGGGTTGGTCAGGGTGCCGATCTTTTCGATTTCGATGCTGACGGAGTCTCCCTCTTGGAGCCAGCGCGGCGGCTTGCTGGCCATGCCAACGCCTTGGGGGGTGCCGGTCAGGATCACGGTGCCGGGGAGGAGAGTGTTGCTGGCGCTGAGAAATTGGATCAAAGCGGGTACGTCGAAGATCATGTCGTTCGTGTTGGAGTCCTGCCTGACTTCGCCGTTGAGGATGGTGCGGAGACGGAGGGCGTTGGGATTGGGGATTTCGTCCGTGGTCACAAGGCAGGGACCGAGCGGGCTGAAGGTGTCAAAGGTTTTGCCCCGGCACCATTGACCTCCGCCTCTTTTTAACTGCCAGTCCCGGGCGCTGACGTCGTCGGCGCACGCGTAGCCGAGGACAAAATCGAGGGCGTTCTCACGCGAAGCATTCTTGCAGGGCTTGCCGATGATGACCGCCAATTCGCATTCGTAATCGACTTCATGACTGGGCAGGTGCGTAGGAATCTCAATCGCGTCTCCGGGATTTTGCACGGTGTTGAAGCCCTTGGTGAAAAGAACGGGATACTCGCCGACGGTCGCTCCGGTTTCGTCCGCGTGTTGGCGGTAGTTCAACCCGATGCAAAGAATCGAGGTCGGCACGATGGGTGCGAGCAACTTTTTCACGTCGGCCTGATCACAGGTGATGGTGTATTGGCCGAAGATGTCGCCTTCGATTCTATAGCCATCTGCGGCGTAAAAAATGGCTCCCTGCGAATCTTTATAACGTGTGATTTTCATATGTATTCCGAGACTTTCTATTTACCGGCGCTCCATCCCCCATCGATCATCATAGTGCTGCCCGTGACCATGGCGGATTCGTCCGCGGCGAGGTAGAGCGCGGCCGCGGCCACTTCGTCGGGGCGCACCATGCGGCCTTGAAGCTGCGTACTCGACATGTCTTGATGGGCCTTTTCGGGATCGGCGTACTGCTTCAAAACTCCCTGGACGAAGGGCGTCTCCACGCGGCCCGGGCAGATGCAATTGAACCTGACTTTAGTGTGCGAATGATCGAGCGCCATTGCCTTGGTCATGCCCACCACGGCGAACTTGGTCGTCGTGTAGGCGAATCGATCCCGGACGCCGACGACTCCGCCAATCGACGCGAGATTGATCACGCTGCCGCTTCCCTTCTCGAGCATCGCGGGGACAAAAAGCTTCGCGCAATTGAACATGCCGCGCACATTCACCGCGTAGACGCGATCCAGGTCCTCGCCCTGTGTGGTGAGGAGCGTTCCAACGTGACCGATGCCCGCGTTGTTGACGAGGATATCGACTTGGCCGGCGAGTTTTGCCGCCTCGGTACACTCGGCTTCCCGCGTCACGTCGAGCAACACGAATTGGCCGCCGATTTTCTCGGCGACGGCGCGGCCTCCTTTTTCATCGCGATCGGCCACGAAGACCTTTGCTCCCGCGGCGGCGAACGTTTCCGCAATGGCGGCGCCAATACCCGAGCCAGCGCCGGTAACGAGCGCGGATTTATGATGAAGATTGAACATAAGCGTGCGCTAAGACTTTTACCTGGTGTCGGCAGGGACGGCACTTAATGGGGGCGGGGCGGGAACCATGCGATTGCCCAGCGCGATCACCAGGGTGGAAGAAATCAGGACGACAAGAGCGACCCCCACCATGACGGCAGTGGCCGGTTTGACCCCAAACCACTCCTTCGCCATAATTCCGCAAATCGTGCTGACCACGATGACAAAGGCCAGATGGATGGACCAACTGGTGAAGTCGTAGCGACCCATGAAGGTCGTTCCCATGCCATACATCATGAATCCGAAATACCAGATGGCACCCGAGATCGAAGCCCAGAAATAGTTGTTCCCCAGCGGCAGATTTTGACGGGTATCAATCAGATTGCCGAGGGACCGGTTGCTGAGCGAGAGCGTGGCGCACCAGAGAAAGTTGATCAAAAAACCGCCCGCCATCACGATGATAAAGACCGGGCCATTTTTGAAAATGGCCGGCGCGCCATTGGCGTACGCCGCTTGGGCGATAGGTGCGCCGACCTGGATTCCGAACGCAAACCCGGCGCTCATAATTCCGGAGAAGGTGGCCATGGCAAATCCGAGCGTCAGTGATTTGCGCGCGACCCTTTCCGGTTCGACATTACATTCGCGCTCGCGACGAATGCCGGCGAGACCGCACAGTCCGATGCCACCCAGACAAGTGGCGATGCCGAGCAGCACGACGAATCCGCCCAAATTATTCACGAGCGCGTCGAAGTGCCCCGCGAAGAGCGGCGGAACGAGCGTGCCCAACGAGACGGTGAAACCCAATGCGACCGACATGCCGAGAGACATGCCGAGATAGCGCATGCTCATGCCGAAAGTCAGGCTACCCGCGCCCCACATAGCGCCGAAGAGAAAAGTGAGGACGAGGGTTGACCATGGAGTTTGGGAAAAGGCGAGCAGCGGATGGGAATTCGTGAGTCCTGCCGCGAGCCACGGCATGATGATCCACGCGGAAAAGCCCTGCACGAGCCAGGCCGATTCCCACGCCCAGCCTTGCACCCTTTTGAATGGCACGTAGAAGGACCCATGGGCGACGCCACCCACGGCGTGAAAGCCAACTCCGATAAAAGGATTATCCATCTGGTGCCGTTTTGAAGCGTCAGGGTTTCCACGTGAGCTGCCGCACCATGTCACGGTTGATCTCGATGCCTAGACCCGGCCGGCCGGTGGGGCTTAGGTAGCCATCCAGCGCTTCCGGTTCGCCCGTAAAGACTTTCCAGAAAAGCTCATTGCCGGTGTCAGGCTCCACGTTGGGAAAATATTCCACGAGTGGGCAATTGGTCTGCGAGACGATGACATGGAAATTGTGCGCTTCGTTGGAATGTGGATAAACCGGCAGGCCCGCCGCCTCGGCCAGGGCACAGATCTTCTTCATCTCCGTGATACCGCCGACGCGATTGGCATCGGGTTGCAGGATGTCGGCGGCTCCGATATCGATCAGGTGCTTGAAGCCATGCTTGGTGTACTCGTGCTCGCCGCAGGAAATTAGGGTCTCGCTACGTTCGCGGAGTTTGACGTAGCTGGCGAAATCGTCGGGCATGAAGGGCTCCTCCAGCCACGCTAGATGATAGGGCCGAAGACGGCGTTCCATCTCTACCGCGTAGTTGTAGTCCCAGCCCATGTAGGCATCGGCGGCTAGCGCAACATCGTCCCCCACGGCGGCGCGGACCGTTCGAATGAGATCAACGTTGCGGTTCATCCCCTCGATCCCGTCAATCGGCGAGAAGCCGAAGCGTTGCTTGATCGCGCGGAACCCTTGCTTCACATATCCGCGCGCTTCCTCTGCCAGCGCATCGAGATCTTCCATGGCGTAGAGGCGGCTGCAGTAGGCCTGCACCCGTTCCTTGGTTCGACCACCCAGAAGATTGTACACGGGTTGATTCACGAGCTTCCCCTTGAGGTCCCAGCATGCGATGTCAATGGCGCTCAAAGCGGAGACCGCGACTCCGCGCCGTCCGAACCGAACCGTTGCCCGATAAAGTTTATCCCATAGTAACTCGGTTTCAAAAACGGAATGTCCGAGCGCGATTGGTCGGAGGTAGGTCTCGATGATGTCGCTTCCCGAGGAGGTAAAACCCCCGATTGTACCGTGTCCGACTTGACCGCCGGCCGTCTCCACCTCCACCAAAGTCAACGCGACCTGACCGAACCACTGCGTATCGGCGGAGCGGGGATCCGGGTTGAACCGGCTCGTCGGCGTACAGAGGTGCCGCTTCAGGGTGTCGGGCGTGCGCGAGAATCGAAGATCCGTGGCGCGAATGTCCGTGATTAAATCGGAAGGATGGCTCATCGGACCGCTCTGTTTCTATTGGGGTTCATAGGTGCTTGATGTATTCGCCACCGTCTACCAGGAGCGAGGCTCCCGTAATGTAGCGGGCCTCCGGTTGGCAGAGGAAAGCAACGGCGCCGGCGACATCCTTCGGCTGCCCGAGAAAGCCCACACAGGTCGCTTTTTCGAGGCTCTCGCGATTGCCGGCTGTGGCCAGGAAATCGACATTCATCGGCGTCTCGATGGTGCCGGGAAGGATGGAGTTGCAGGTGATGCCACTAGGTCCGAGGCAAACGGCAAACGCGGCCATCATCGAAATCAGTCCGCCTTTGGTGGGACAATAATGCGCCTGCACGGATCCCCCCTTGAGCGCGGAAATGGAACTTATGCAGATGATCCGGCCCGGCGTTTTATTCGCGACCATGATCCGGGCGGCTTCCTGCGTGCAGAAAAAGGCTCCCTTGAGATTAATGGCGTGGGTACGGTCCCAGTCGGACTCGGCGATGGCGTCCCACTCAAGGAAAGGGCAGATGCCGGCATTGTTCACCAGGGCATCGAGGCGTCCGTATTTTTCCCGGATTTGCGAAAACATTGCACGAACGCTTTCGATACGACCCACATCCGCCGGAGCCGCCTCCGCCACGCCGCCTTGCGACTTGACGGCGGCCAGAGTTTCCGTGGGAGTGCCTTCGGAGGGCGGATGATTGACCAGCACATGGTAGCCATCCGCTGAAAGCCGGCGGGCGATGGCCGCACCAATGCCCCGGGAAGCGCCCGTGACCAAGGCTATTTTTCGATTCAAGGACATGGATGAATTAGAAGCGCCTGTATTTGAGATAGGCATCCAGCGGAGATTCTCCGTTCAGAATCATGGTGCGCGTCAGATTCTCCTCGCCCTTAACCGTCTCGGATTTTTCCAGAACTTCCTTCGTAATGGCCTGGGGAATGACGATAACGCCGTCCATGTCTCCAACCACGAAATCGCCCGGCGCAATCTCCGTCTTGCCGATGGTTATCTTGATGTTGTGCTCCTTGATAATCCAGCGGCCCTTGATGTCTTTGGGAGTCGTATAGCGGCAAAATACCGGCAACCTGCTCTGCTCGAGAATATATTGAATATCCCGGCATCCGCCATCGATCACGGCGCCCTGGCATCCATGGATTTTCGCCGCGTGGCTGGAAAGCTCTCCGAAGTGCGCATTTTCGTCATCGTTAGGCTGCGAGATGATGACGGTTCCCGGTCGCACGTCCTGGAGCATTTTCATCCAGGGAATCATCAGTTGATCCACATCGGTAATAGAGGACGGCTCGCCCCAAAGGGGCATGGCCAACCCAGCGATGCGCATATCCGGATGGAGCGCCTTGATTCCGTGGGGGAGAACCTGATTGCGGTATCCCATTTCATCGAGGATATCATTGATCGCGCCGGTATAGATGGTTTTAAAGCGCTCAATCCAATCGGCAAGCCAGACGGGCGGTTGTTTGATCGAGGCGATTTCAGGTGCGGCAGCATTCATGCGATAACTCCATTGGGATGACGATTCCAAACTTCGGGATCATAAAGAGGGACAAAAATAGCCGCTTGAGCCCGGACGTGGTCATAGGCGGCGTGCGCCTCAATGATGCTTTCGGCAATTCCGAGCGGGCAGTTTCCCTCAATATTCCCGTAGTGAAAGGCGCAATCGGAAAGGATGACTTTTCCCTTCGCGGTCGCAACTTCCACTGCGAAGGAGGAGCGGTGATGCACGCCGACCCAGCGGCAAGTGATGCCCGGCAGAAGTTCATGAACGTCGTCAAGCAAAAGGAGGCGATCCCTCCAGGGTCCGAGCAGCGCAAAGAAATGTTCATCGCTGATGCATCCGTCGCGCGGAACGTGATGGGGATAGGTCGGCGCGATGATATCGTCGATCCAGCCCCGTCTGGAAACGACGAAGCGGGCGTTCGGAAAGAGATCGAGGTTGCCCGTGGCGTAGAGCTGGATCGGGGAAAGGAAAACGTGATCCACCTGGTTGGGATCCACCCCGATGCCCGGCAGCGCGAGCCGGGGTTTGTATTCGTCGGGCCTGCGCAAAACGGCGCGCTCACCGAGAGCTTGCTTCCAGCCGGCGGCCAATGCGGAAATATCCTCCGGAAATCCCGTATTGAGCACCAACGTCCTTCCGTTGCCCTGGATAACTCCCATTTGAAACTGGAGGGTGGTCCATTCCTCAAAGCGGGACATCCAATAAACTTCCGGCGCGGGCACTTCCACTTCGCCGGTTCGCAACATCCTGACTGTGTAGGGAGCGGAAGACACCTCACCTTTGTATGTGAGGCGCCGACTGTCGTATAGTGTCAAACTTAACAATAAAATTATGAAAGTTTACACATCCTGTCGGCGGCTTTTTCGATAGTTACCCGGCGTCCGGCCCGTGGCCCGCTTGAAAACGACATGCATGTGCGTGTTTGAAAGGAACCCGGTCTGCCGGGCGATGGCGACGAGAGACTCGTCGGTTTGATCTAGCAACTGCTTGACCCGGTTGACCCGCACTCGTTGGATTTCGTCCTTGATCGTGCAGTCGAATGCTTTTTTGAATCGTGTTTCCAAGGCGGTGCGCGAAAGGCCAGCGTGGCGCAGGACATTCTTCACCGTCAACGAGCCCCCGGCCTGTTTGCGGATAAAGCGAATGGCCGAGCGCGTGGCCGCATCGCCCACCGCGACGACATCGGTCGATTGTCGTTCAACAATGCGTTTCGGGGGAATCCGTTCGACAAAATGGGGATGGGCTTTGCCGCGCATCATCTGGTGCAGTACCTGCGCCGCGCGATAACCCACGCGCATCATGTCCTGCTCCACGCTGCTCATCGGCGGGTCGGCCAGCTCGCACAGCACTTCGTCGTTGCTCATTCCCATCACCGCCGCTTCATCCGGCACGAGGATTCCATAGTCGCGGCACGCCATGAGGACTTGGTATCCGCGCACATCGTTGCAGGCCAGCACGGCCAGAGGACCAGGCAATCTTTTAAGCCATGAGGCGATCGCTCCCTGTTCCTTCGCGCCCATTTTCTCCCTGCTAAGAATATCACCACCCCGTTTTTTCGTGCTGGGCGCATGGAAAATGGAGGGCCTCATTCCCTTCGTGGCGAGATAGCGAACAAAGGCCTGCGAGCGCTGGTCGGAGTAGATCAGCCCGGGATATCCGCAGAAGGCAAATTGGCGGAAGCCATTCTCAAGGTAGTAATCCACCGCCAGTCGCGCGACCGCGTCCACGTCGAGGTGCACAAGGGGAATCCCCAGCCATGATCGCTCACCCAGAAGGTCCACGGCTGGCAGGCCG
Organism: uncultured Verrucomicrobiota bacterium; assembly: GCA_903863295.1. Classification (GTDB taxonomy): domain Bacteria; phylum Verrucomicrobiota; class Verrucomicrobiia; order Methylacidiphilales; family UBA1321; genus JABDGH01. The sequence continues at coordinate 98,730 of CAIPBM010000145.1, forward strand.
GTCCGTGCAATCGCGCGCGCGGCAGGGGCATTTTCGATCCATGCGATGATGCCATCGCCCTGCCAAGTCTTGAGCCAATCCGGGAAAGTTTGATGAAGGATGCGCTCTTGCAACTCAAAGGCCCAATGCCCGTGGGCGCGCGCGTAGGCGGCCACCCCGGCGCAGACCCCCCGGCCGTAGCCCCGCGTGATCTCCATCAACAAGGCCACGCGCAAGGGAGATTTCATGATTCCAGCTGAGTTCGCAGAACAAGCCCGCTTTCATAACACATATCAAAAACACGAATTTTTGCTAGAGATGAGTGCTTTTACGATCGCTGAAACCTTGCCGACGAGCAGCGGCGAGTTGCCCTTGAATTCGGCGAGTGCTTCCGGGAATTCCGATTCGAGCAGGGCCAGCGTGGACTGAAGTTCGCCGACGGCGGGTTGCGGAATGTGGATGGAACCGACGCGCGCGAGGTTCGCCGTGAAACGAAAATAGCGGGTGAAAAATTCGATGGCGGTCCGGAGTTGCGCGCCGAGGGGCAGATAGAGGCGGTCGTTGACGTTCCCATGGAGGACGAATTGGTTCACGGCCTGGCTTTCGTAAAGCACGTTGATTTCTCGGGCCCCAGCCGGCAACACGGTGACATTTTTGACCGTATCGCTCATGAGGATGTTTTCTACGGGGGGGGCGATGACGACTCCGTGCTTTTCGCGGGTGCGGAGGAGTCGGCCGCCGGTTTGGCGGGCTAGGCAAAGGCCTGATCTATGGCGTCGACCGTGGCGGAGAGATCGCCGAAGGAGGAGCTTTCTAAGAGGTGGCTTGTCCGCTCGACATTGGCGGAGATGACAATCCTCGCATCCAGATTTATCGCACGTCGATGGATTCATTTTGTCATCGCTATGCCTCATATCAAGCGCCTTGGATCGAAAACTGTTTGTCGTCGCAGATATTCAGGAAGTCGGCTACTGAGTAGCCAAAAATAAAAAGTGAGGTCGCGCTATACCGGTTTATTATTGCGCACGGGTATCAGGAAAGAATCGAAAGCTAATCAAGATCTATCGATCTACGGGGCTACTTCCAGATGCATGACAGTCTGATCAAGGGAAACGCCGCCAGGATGGTGGCCGACCGGATGAATAACTCCCTCGATGCCACGCCACAGCAGCGTGAAGCGATGCTGTGGCAGCATGATGAGATGGGATTGTCCCCCCGCCCACCCTTCCTGCAACCTTCACCTTAAGGCGCAGACCTATACTTGGGAGGCCATCTCATGACCTCGCTCACCAAATCGGTGTGTCGAAGACGCGCCGCTCTTATGCGGTGCTTTACGTCAATGATGCGCGCCCCATCGTCGTGTCGTTGGAACCCGGCGACGAGATCACGTTCCGCGAAGCCGGACGCCGCCACCTCTGGTCCGAGTCCGTCGACCGGGTGTTTCGCCAAGCTGTTTTGCGAAGCGGCCCAGAGATTGCGGCGCTCACTGCCTCGAACTGACATCCTGTAGCGCCCTTTTTACCATGAGGCGAATCCGGTTGGTTCGACCTTGTCACCGGTTTGCTCGGCCATATCCATACATTCCGTAACCAGTCCTGCAATTACTTCATCTCTCGTGTATCCGCTGTGCTCAGCGATCTTTTGAATCTTGGCTTCAATAAGGCCCTCGCCGCTCGGTGGGCCAAAGCCAAGGCAAAATTTGCTGCCAATTAGAATGCCCGACGAAGCAGGAGCAACTCAAGTCCAAGGGCAGGAGTTCGACTATCTAGCCCACGCATAAAGGCGTCAGCTATGGTAATCCAAAGGCGGAGACTTGTAATTTCACTGGAAATAGATATTTTACTGATAAGTAAAAAACTGGATTCCTGTGAAAATTCAATCCATCAGCAATGATCGCGAGCTGCGTCGGGTCCTTCCCGAACGGCTGGGCCATGTCTTTCCCGGCTCGCGGCTTCATCTTTCGGAAGAGAACGGAAAGAAGAAGAGTCAAGCCGATCTGGTGTTTGACGTCAACCTGTCGGGCCGCAAATATCGCTTTGCGGTTGAGGCCAAAGCCCAACTCCAGCACGCCGACATCGAGCGGGTGGCGCGGGAGACGCGGCGCGGGGCGACCACGCCTCTTCTGGCCACGGTCCGTTTGTCGGATTCGCTCTTGAACGAATGCCGGAAGCGGAAGCTGGCGTGCGTCGATTGCAACGGTCGCGCCTGGATCGAGCGTCCAGGGCTTTCGGTTTTTCGCGATACCAACCAAGTCAGCTTTCGTCTCGCGCAACCGGTACTGTCGCCATTTTCACCCAAGAGCCAGCGGCTGGCCCGACTGCTTCTGAATCGTGGCGATCAGGTTTGGGGACAAGTCAAGCTGGCGAAAGAGACGGGACTAAGTCTCGGCCTCGTTTCCCGCTTGTTGCAGCATTACGAGACGCAGGGATGGGCGAAAGGCCGCCGCAACGATTGGCAGCTTGCGAATCGGGATGCCCTACTTGACGCTTGGGCCTTGGCGGATAAGTGGTCAAAACGGGTCGACCTGCAGGAGTACGATTTTCTGGAACCAGACAAGGCTACCTTCACCGGGAAGTTCTATCGGTATCTCAGCCCCGCTTTTCCCATCGCCTATACGCAATGGCTCGCGGCAACCTTGCGACATGCCTATGGCAACGTTCCGGTGGTATCGGTTTATTGCGGAAGATTCCCGACCGCCGACGAAGAAAAGCTGGTGGGACTGCGGCGCGTCACCGGCGGAGGCAAGATTTGGCTCCTCCAGCCCATTGACCCCGGCGTGTTCCGCGAAACGCGACAAGTGAACGGCATTCCCCTTGTTTCTGACGCGCAGATTTATTTGGATCTTCTTCAAGTTGGCTTGCGCGGTCCCGATCAGGCTGCGGCACTGAGAAAATGGGAGGGCTTTAGCCAATGAAACACCCGCATCATCAAGATTATGGTGACCACGAAACGGAGTTGTGCGAGCGCGCCCTGCTGACGATCTGGCCGCACCTGGGCGATTTCCAACCCAACCTGTCGCTCGTGGGCGGATTGGTTCCGCGATACCTTTGCCATAATCCGGCGATGGAGGCGCGGACTCTCGATGTCGATCTCGGAATCAGCATCGCTTCGGGTGAAGGCTGTTCCTATCAAAGCCTGGCGTTTCGGCTGCGCGATGCGGGATTTCATTGGCGCGATAACCGCTACGTCAAGGAGATCGAGGGCCACCGGCTCTACCTCGATTTTCTGACGGAGGCTAACAATAACGCGGGTGGGATGATCGAGGTAGAAGACATCCGCGCCAACGCCTTCGCCGGCGTGGAACGTGCGGTGCAGGTCGTTCGCGAGGTAACGATCGAGGGAACCGATCTGTTGGGAGCCATTGTGACCGAAAAAATTCGCATTTGCGAGGCGGGGCCATTTCTGTGTTTGAAGCTGGCCTCCTACGGCCAGCGGGCGGCAAGCAAGGATCTATTCGATATTGTCCAGGTCGTGCAGAGCTACGATCAAGGATCGGAGACCGTCGCGAAATTGTTTCGGGCGGAGAGCGAGATCAACCCGGCCTATGCGTCGGCGATACGGATCTTGAAGGATCGCTTCGCCGAAGTCACAGGCAAGGCTGCGGTCCACTACGCCGACTTTTGTGTGGGCGCGCAAAGCGGGACGATTCCAGTGGAGGATTATCAGTTGATGCGGCAACAGTACGCCAACACGGCGGTTACTGCCGGAATCCTGCTCCTTTCATCCGATGATGGGCTAATCCCACCCTCAAAGGAGTAAGCAGCGGTGGCCGAAATCTACTGGATAATGGCCCTTAGCTGTCAACGAAACTGTCAACAAAGCAAGTGAGCGAAAGTGGGAGATAGTGGCGGTGTTTTGGGCTTGTTACCTCTGAAAAACCTGCTGAAATAAGAGCATACCTCGCGAGGTATTGGCCGACTCCCACCCTGTCCGCTTTTTCAAAGAATGTTGTCCTGCAATATGTTGCATGACGCTAAATTCTGAAAGATGGACGGTTGTCAGTAAAAGTGAGATCGAAAAGTGGGTCGCAAACCCTGTCCTCCTTTGAAGGCACAAGGAGGGCTTATGCACCGTTTCCGCATGTTCCGTCGAGGTAATGGCTGGTTTTACTCCGAAGATGTCGTGACCCGGCAGCAGGTCAGTTTGCACACAAAAGACCGGAAAGAGGCGCAAGTATTATTGTCAGTAAAGAACGAAGCTTACCGGGCACCGATGCTGAACTTGAAGCTGGCGAAGGCCTACCTTCAAGGAACGCATTCTGACCATATTTGCCGGACTTGGGGAGACGCGCTTGATCGCCTGATCGAAGAAATGGAAGAAGGCGCAACGCGACAAAAGTGGATACGAGTTCGAGACAGCCAGCCTTTCTCCCGCCTTCAGTGGACCGTCTTGTTTTACACGGAGGACATCCACTTTTGGCGGGTTCTTAATCATCCCCATGCAACTGCGTCTACCTACCGTTGGCTTCGCTACCTTCGAAATTATGCGATGGATAAGGGCTGGCTCCTGCATCGGGTTTTTTCAAAAAAAGCATGGCCCAAAGTTAAACCCCGGCCCAAACGAGCCATCACGTCAGAACAGCATCGAAGAATAATGGAGGCGGAACCTGACCTTGAGCGTAGACAGTACTACCAGATGCTATGGTTTTCTGGTGGCGCCCAGACCGATGTAGCCCACTTCCATTCGGATTGCTTAGACAAAGCAACTCTAACGATATTCTTTCAAAGAAAGAAGATGAGAACTCGTGATCGAGGCCATTGTCGCATTCCTATTGGTGAAGAAATTCAGGCACTTCTGGACCAATTGCCCGCGGAAGGTTGGTTTTTTCCTGAAGTTCGCTCGGAAAGTTCCACTCAACGAGCTGCGAAATTTAAGAGATTATGCTCCAAACTCGGCATTATGGATGTGACATTACATTCTTATCGATACGCTCTAGCGGAACGGGCGTTGTGGTCGGGCATGCCGGAAAGGGAAGCCATGAGTTACCTAGGTCACAAAAACAAAAATCGGCACCATGGCTATGCCAAGAACGCTCCAACCGTGACGCTTCCCCTTTCTTATTACGAAAAGAAAAAAGCTAAAGATCTCGAAGCTTTTCAAGAATAAGAGATTACCGATTCCTGCCCTATCGACTCGTTATACTATCGTTGGTCCCGCAAATGGGTGTGTGTTCTCGAAATACTCGCGGCATTCCAGAGCAATCTGCCAATCTTCCCTCGACTTCACGATCAAAACGCGCACGGGCACTTTTGGGACTGAGATGTCCGAGTCTAACGGTGAAGTTGCATTCTTTTCGGGGTCAACTTCCACCCCAATGAACTTGAAGGGTTCGCAGGCGCGAGATCGAACGAGAGGCTCGTCCTCGCCGATGGCATCCGTGAAGACGATGGCATCTGGCCGACCGTTTAGCGAAGCCATCATCTGACCAATCCCGGCCTGCAAGCGATGAATGAAGACATCCATGGCTAGCTTGGCGCGCTCATTGCCTTTGCTTGCCGCCGGGATTAAAATCCGGGTATCACCCGGAAGGCCGGAAAGACCCTGCAATCCGCTTTCCCTATCCAGGGTTTTCTCCATTTTGGCGACGTCTGGATTTTCTCTCATGAGAAAGAGCAGGATACCCGGATCGAGAGCCCCGGAACGCGTGCACATGGCGATTCCGTCCATGGGGGTAAAGCCCATCGTTGTGTCGATGCTTTTTCCCCCAATTGTGGCAGCCAGCGAACACCCGCCACCCAAATGGCAGATGATCAATCGCAACGACGGGTCGCATTCCCGTTTAAGCAACCGGGCAGCCTGGCCAGAGGCCCAGCGAAAACTGGTGCCGTGAAAACCATACCGCCGAATTCCTTTTTCCAGCCAAGCATAGGGCCCTGGATAAGTTGCGGCTGCTTCTGAGAGGGTGCGATGAAAGCTTGTATCGAATACGGCGATTTGAGGGATTTTTGAGCCGAGTATTTCTCGAGCTACTTGGATGCCTTCCAGATTTACCGGATTATGGAGCGGAGCAAAGGCGGCTAGGCGCTGGATGATGGATTCGACATTGGCATCAACTACGACGGCCTTGTCGAATTCAGTGCCACCGTGAACGACACGATGTCCCACGACATCGATTTCGGAAGTCCCCTTTAACACGGCCGATTTATCTTCCTGAAGACGCTTCAACAAATACTCGACTTGTTTCTTTGAGGAGAGATCGGATGGAAGAGTTTTGCTCTCTTTCTCACGACCCTCGCATTCGACGGTTAGGGAAAGTTCTTGCGCCGTGTTACCGGGCGATGTCGCCATAATGACGGCTTTCCATACTGGTTCCGGCGGCTTAACGGGCAAATCGTTTTCCACGCAAAACAGCGAACATTTGTGACTTCCGCTTCCAGAATTCAGCACCAAAAGATTCATGGGCTATTTCGATCCCAAAGGCTGAAAATCGACTTTAATGGGATCAAAGATCCGATAAGCCAGAAGTTTGATTCTGTCGTTGATTAGAAACCAAAAGAGCGCATAACCCCAGACGAAGCCTGCCCAACCCCAACCGAGAGGTGTCATGAAGAGCCCGTAAACGGCGATTAAAGTTGCGATCATTTGCGTGCCAAGTACCGCAATCCATAAAATTCGTCCGGGACGTATCGACCAGAATGGTCCACGTGTACGCGTCAGAAAGATCGTTAAATGACCGGCTACCGACAGCTTCAAATACATCAAGGTCTGGATGTGCGGACGGTCGAGATGGAAGACACGCTCGCCCAGATAGAACAGTCCAAAGGCAGAGATGACGCCAATGACACCCAGAACGGTGGAGACTCCAAGCACCATCTTCATGTTCCAGGATTCGGGGTGGTCCTTGTACCGGACATTGTCATAGGCGATCGAGAGGATGGCACCGTCGTTAAGCAGCGCGAGCATCACGATCATCACCGCCGTCAAGGGATAGAAGTTGAAGACGAGGATAGCTGCCGTCATGAACAACAGCACGCGAAGGGTCTCGGCGATCCGGTAGATCGCGTAACTGTTCATTCGTTGAAAAATCCTGCGGCTTTCCTTGATCGCATCGATGATGACTGACAAACCGGGCGTCAACAGCACGATGGCCGCTGCCGCTCGGGCCGCGTCCGTCGCTCCTGAAACTGTGATTCCGCAGTCGGCTTTTTTCAGGGCTGGCGCGTCGTTGACGCCATCTCCTGTCATACCGACAATATGGCCCCGCTTTTGCAGGATATCGACGATGTGGAACTTATGCTCCGGGAATACCTGTGCGAAACCATCGGCCTTTTCGATGGACTTTGATACCTCGGTAGTTTCTTCTTTTTTGGAGTCACCAAGACTGGCGGCATCGAGGATATTCGTGCCCATGTCCAGCTTCTTGGCGGTTTCCTTTGCAATCGCGAGCGCATCGCCCGTCACCATCTTGATCTTAACGCCCATCTTGAGCGCTGTTGCGATGGTTTCCTTGGCGTCTTCTCTTGGCGGATCGAACAGAGGCAGAACGCCGAGGAACTGCCACTTGCCGTCCTCGCCAGTCCGGGCAACGCCTAGGGAACGAAAGCCCCGGGTTGCAAATTCATCGACCGCTTTATCAACCGCTGGTTTGACCTGCGCCGAATCAGCGGCCAAGGTCAAAATCACCTGGGGAGCACCTTTGGTGACCTTGAACTCCTTCTGGTCGGTTCCTTTAACGGTGGCCTCGGTGCGTTTATGAACCGGATCGAAGGGCTGGAAATGGGTTGCCTGATAAGATTTCAAAGCCTCTGTGTCCTTTATGCCATCGATCACAGCCAGATCGATGGTATCATTATTATCGGAGCGCGATGCCAGCGCACCAGACAGGACGACTTGATCGGCGGTGACGCCCTCGACGCAGAATGGATCCCCCAGGGACAACTTGTTCTGGGTCAGGGTTCCGGTCTTGTCTGCGCAAAGAATGTCCACTCCGGCCAGCTCTTCGATCGCTACCAGCTTGCTCACGACAGCCTGCTTCTTCGCCAGCAACCGTGCGCCGACCGCCATGGTCACCGACAGCACCGTTGGCATCGCGACAGGAATCGCGGCCACCGTCAACACCAAGGCGAACTGAAGCGTCGTGAGGATCGGGTCGCCGCGAAAGATCGCTACGCCAATAATGAGTGCGACCAGAACCACGGCCAGCATGATCAGGTAATTGCCAATTTTCAGGACTGCTTTCTGAAAGTGACTGGTCGTATGAGCATCTTGAACGAGTTGTGCAGTCTTGCCGAAGTAGGTCTTCGTCCCAGTGGCATAGACCAAAGCACCAATTTCACCTTGGCGGACGATCGATCCCGAGAACACCGCTTCACCCGCCTTGCGCGTGGCGGGCAGTGACTCTCCTGTTAGTGCGGACTGATCGACCTCGATCTCATCGCCGTCCAGGAGGCGCGCGTCTGCCGGCACAATGTCGCCGAGACGCAGACGAATGACGTCACCTGGCACCAAATCGCGTGCCGCGGGATTCACCCATTTTCCATCTCTTATCACTCGCGCCTTAATCGCCAGCTTGGCTTTCAGGGCTTCAATGGCATTGCCAGCCTCTTTTTCTTCCCAGAATCCGACACCGGCATTGGAGACAAGCAAAACGAGGATTATAAAAAAATCGGGCCAATGCCCCACCACGCCTGACAGGATCACCGCCGCTTCAATCATCCACGGGATCGGACCCCAGAAATAGCTGAGGAATTTGAGAAGCAGGTTGGTTTTCCTTTCCTTAATTTCATTGGGGCCGTATTGGGTCAGCCGTTTCTCTGCTTCGGCCTGGGTCAAGCCAGCGGGCGACGAGTTCAATTTCTTCTCCACCTCCGCCATGGGCAGGGATTTCAAATCGTCCTTTGACTCAGGTTTCGCTCCGGGCTTGGCGGCTGTGGTCGCGGGCTTTTCGGTGGTAGCTTCCATATGTTTTCCTTTGCGATTTCGGGCGCTTTACACCTTGCCCTTCGGCTCAGCAGCGACTCCTCCGGTTGGCAGAGAATCTGGTAAATCAAGGCGTGCCACGCCGATTCGGTTGTCGGCCATGCCGTAATAAACGTCGAAGCGATCCGGCATACCCAGATCATCTCGGCGGTCGATGCCAGTGGGGAAAACGACGTTGCCGATTGTTCCAATGCGCTCTTGCGGAAGGGTCGGGGTTAATATGGGTTCGGCCGAGCGGTAGAGAATTTTGCGGGGATGCTCTTTGGAAAGCACCATGACACCCGCTGAGTAACACAAATGGTGCGCCTCGTTGCTCGACCCTGCAATTTCGCTGACACCGTGGTATATGATCATCCATCCGTGGCGGGTTAGGATGGGGGGGGTACCTGCACCAATTTTCAACCGTGCCCACGAGGCAACTGGCGCTGCCAAGCGATGGTGAGAATTAAAGAGGCCGACATGCTCCGGTTCTTGTTCATTCCCGGGCATCGGACAGTACGAAATCCAGATGCTTTCATGATCGAGATCCACATCACGGGAACCTTTGCAACAGGCCGTTTCCTCGGGACGGGTACCGGCGAAAAGAGGGCGATGAAGGAGGGCCATCTGCATCTTTCCGCAGTGGTTGGATATCGCGACGGGAAAGAGACTGGCGTCCTTGTTGTCCACATGGACGAAATCGATGCCCTCATATGGAGCAAAGGTCGCGAGCCCAAGTCGCTTCCAATGAATCAAATCCTCCGAAATGGCAAAGGCAATCCGTGGACCAATGGACGAGAGCGCCGCATAGGTCATCACGTAACGCTGAAGCGGTTCAACGAAAGTAACGCGAGGATCCTCGCAACCACCGCCGCCATGAGACGTCCGCTCGTAATCAGCTTCCGGTTCGAGCGCGATACCTAGTCGTTCGACTCCACAGGGGTCGCCCGCCTGGTTGAATAGGACGCGAGCGATTCCAATCCGGGAGAAATTGCCTTGGGCTACGAGGCGCGGAAATAGGTAAAGTTGTGCGTCAGGACCACGCACAGCGGCCGGATTGAGGACACCTTCGATCTCCTTCGGGTTGCCGGGTTCCGGCTCCATGAGCATCCTCAGACGCTGCAATTGGAAGGGGATGGTCAATTTTCCTCCAGACAAGCGATAATCGTTTCGATTACCCGCTTCGTTTCGTGCGGATCTTTGACCTCAATGGACAACGCGCCTGCTTCCTTGGCGGGATAATCGTTCCCACCCGGGAAGACGGCGTCCCCAATGAAAATCATTTCCGATATGGGAATGCCAAGGACGTCCCGGAGTTTTCGTATTCCGTAGGCTTTGTCGATGCCATGCTTGGTGACGTCAACGGAGGTCGCACCACCCAGGCGCACGGAAAATTCAGGGATCAGCTTATCAAGGACCGCCTTCATCTTCTGGCGCTTAGTGAAATCAGGATCCCATTTCTTTTTCTCTTCCAAAGGGGCCTGTTGTCCCAAGGCGGAGAACGTGATCTGGCTGCCTCGGTCTTCGATGACTTCTCCCCAAACTTTTTCGACTTTGCAGTCCGACGACTCCATCGCCTTCTTTAACGAACCGATGATCTTCTGCTTTTCTGCGTCGGTGAAATCCTCCGAATAGAGCAGCTCCCATTTCGAGGTGTATTTGTAGAACTTGGTTCCGCAAGTCGGCAGGAGCGATAAATTCTTCAGGCGTTCGTCATGCGAGAGGTGGGCGAGAACTTGTTTTTCAAACTGTAGCCAGGCACCACCGGAGATGACAGATACCCTCACGGTGCAGATAAGAGCATCGAGCAGTTTTGCCATCTCGCCATCGATGGAAGACTTGCTTTCGGCCAGCGTGCCGTCCAGGTCGAAGACGATGAGTTTTTTCATGCGCCTCCAGAAATTTCCGGCAACGATATCTCCAGCAATGTAGCCGTGCCGTTCGGTCGACAGCGGCAAGCACCCACGACGGCAGGAAGCAGCACCACATCCCCGGTGGCGAACGGATAGTTTGCTCCTGCGTGTTCCAACTCACCCCTTCCTTCGATGCATACGATCACACGGCACTCTCCGTCGGCACCGGCGACAAAGGGAAATTCGCCACTGACTCGCCATACCCCGAAATGATCACAATGAATCAGCTTCTCCCAAGGAAGAGGCTTGGTTTCGTGGATCTGTGGCGTAACAGGACCAATGGCACCTTGATCAAAATTGATGCAGGCTAGCGCTTGTTCAACTTGGAGGGGCCTCCTGTGGCCGGTCTTGGAATCGATGTGATTCCAGTCGTAGAGACGAAACGTGACGTCGCTGTTTTCCTGAACCTCGAAAACCACGACATCACGCAAGGAATGAACCGTCCCAGCCCGGATAAAGATGCCGTCACCGATACGAGGGTCAAAGCTGGCGAGTTGATCCGTCACAGTGCCCTTGGAGATAGCCTGCCGCAGACCTTCTTCCGTGGTACCCGGTTTCAGGCCAGCATAGATGCAAGCGTCGGGCCCTTTTTCCAAGACAACCCACGCTTCGGTCTTCCCTGTATCGCCCGCAGGAATCAGCTCCTTATGGGCATCGGGCGGGTGAACCTGAACCGAAAGTCCCTGGCTCACATCGAGAAACTTGAGCAGCAGCGGAAAGCGTTTGTAATGCCCCGCGAGCTTGCCGAGGAGATCCTCTGGGCTCTGTTCCAGCAAACATCCAAGGGTTCTGCCCTTAAGCATTCCCTCCACAACGACGCTGGCTTGGTCCTCGCGGTCGCTGAGAATCCAAGCCTCGCCGATGGGTTCGCCCTCAGGCAACGGGGTGGCAAGAAGATTCGCCAAACGCCGACCACCCCACAGCCGATATTGATAAATCGGTTCCAACCGCATCGGATAAAGAGGGATTTTGTCCATGGTCAGGTGCTGGCAGGAGTTCTTTCCTTGAGCCAGCGCAGTGCGTCCTCGTGCTGAGATTCCGAAAAGTGTTTGACCTGCACATGCACAAGATGGCCGGCGATTTTGGGCAATTCCCCCAGAAGTTTGCTGTCAGTGACCATCGCCAGTCGGACAATTTTCTGGTGATGGCTTTTGACGAACTGCATGTGAGCCAGAAACGCATCGACATTCGCCCAGCCGGGAAATGCTTTGGCGTGAATCATCAAGCCCGACAGTTTTCCATGTTCCACGATATATGGATCGATCTCGCATGCTAGAGCGTCGAAGTCGGTTGCTTCGAGCGGCGCGTCCGGTTCGAGAATGAGTATCCCTTCCGGCAAAAGCAGTTGGTGTTTAAGCATGGGTAGTCGTCCTATTTCTGTTTTCTGTCACTACAGGTTCATCCACTAACTTTTTGAATTCCTTCGTTAGCTTCCTTAATTTAATCCATCTATTTCTTGCCCGCGAATCGGTTGCTTTGATGTAATTATTGCTGAGTCCACTTCCAGTTTCGGATCTCCGGCATGTCTTCTCCGTTTTTGTCGATGTACTGCTTGTGCTCGATCAGCTTGTCCTGGAGCTGTTGTTTGAGATAAGCCCCTTTACTGCCGGTCTGTGGGACACGATGGATAACGTCCATCACAAGGTGGAAACGATCCAGATCGTTCAGCACGGTCATGTCGAATGGCGTAGAGATCGTGCCCTCTTCCTTGTAACCCCGAACATGAATATTGGCGTGATTAGTCCGGCGGTAGGTCAGTCGGTGAATCAGCCAAGGGTAGGCGTGGAAGGCGAAGATGACGGGTTTATCTTTAGTGAAAAGCTCATCGAAATCGCTGTCGGTTAACCCGTGGGGATGCTCGCTTTTCGGCTGCAATCGCATGAGATCGACCACGTTGATTACCCTGACCTTCAATTCGGGCAAGTGTTCACGCAGGATGGAGACGGCCGCCAGTGTCTCCAGCGTCGGGACATCCCCACAGCAAGCCATGACTACATCCGGCTCGTTGCTCTGGTCGTTACTGGCCCACTGCCAAATGCCTATGCCCTCGGTACAATGCTTGACGGCGGCATCCATCGTCAGCCATTGCGGTGATGGGTGTTTTCCCGCGATCACAACATTGACGTAGTGACGGCTACGCAAGCAGTGGTCCATCACCGACAGCAGACAGTTGGCATCCGGAGGAAGGTAAACCCGCACCACTTCGGCCTTCTTGTTCACGACATGGTCAATGAAACCGGGATCCTGGTGGGTGAAGCCGTTGTGATCCTGACGCCAGACATGGGAGGCCAGCAAGTAGTTCAGTGAAGCGATTTTTCGACGCCATGGTAAGCGCGATGTGATCTTGAGCCACTTGGCGTGCTGATTGAACATCGAATCGACGATGTGAATGAAGGCCTCGTAGCAATTGAAGACTCCATGCCGTCCGGTCAGCAGATAGCCCTCGAGCCATCCTTCACATTGGTGTTCGCTGAGCATTTCTATGACGCGCCCATCCGGGGAGAGAAATTCGTCGTTCGACATGGTGGCAGCATCCCATTGGCGCTTGGTTACATCGAAGAGGGCTTCGAGACCATTAGAGAGCGTTTCGTCAGGTCCAAAGACGCGAAAATTGCGCTGCTCATCGTTTAGTTTCGCTACATCGCGCAGGAAGGGGCCAAGCACATGCGTATCGCCAATGCCAAGTACCCCCGGCGCTGAAACCTTTTCCGCGTATTCTCGAAAATCAGGCATGTGTAGATCGCGCAGCAAAAGGCCACCGTTGGCGTGCGGATTCGCGCCCATCCGTCGTTCGCCCTTGGGCGCAAGTTCAGCCAACTCCGGCATCAGTCGCCCCTGTTCATCGAAGAGTTCCTCGGGGCGATAGCTCTTCAACCAGTCTTCGAGTTGCTTGAGATGCTCGGGATGGGTGGCGGGATCGGAGAGCGGTACCTGATGCGCGCGGAACGTGCCTTCCACCTGGAGGCCATCAACTATTTTAGGGCCTGTCCAGCCCTTGGGCGATTTTAGGACGACCATCGGCCAGCGCGGACGCGTCAAGTTGCCATGGAGGCGGGCATCCTCTTGGATTTTTTTGATCTGCTGCACAGCCGTGTCGAGCGTTGCAGCCATTGCTTCATGCATCAGATCAGGTTCGTGACCCTCGACAAAATGGGGATCCCATCCGTAGCCGCGAAGCAACTGTTCCAATTCCTCGTGGGTAATTCGGGCGAGCACAGTCGGGTTGGAAATCTTGTATCCGTTGAGGTGCAGGATCGGAAGCACCGCGCCGTCGGTAGCAGCATCGAGAAACTTGTTGGAATGCCACGCTGTAGCTAACGGTCCAGTTTCAGCTTCGCCATCGCCGACGACACAAGCGACAAGGAGATCGGGATTATCGAACACCGCTCCGAACGAATGGCTGAGGGAATAGCCTAACTCACCGCCTTCGTGAATCGAACCCGGAGTTTCCGGCGAGGCATGGCTGGGAATTCCGCCGGGAAATGAGAATTGAAGAAAGAGTTTCCGAAGACCTGCTTCGTCCTGAGTGATATTGGGATAAACTTCGCTGTACGTTCCCTCAAGGTAGGTATTGCCCACAACCGCTGGACCTCCATGCCCGGGGCCGGAGACATAGATCATATTCAGATCATACTTTTTGATGACCCGGTTCAAATGGGCGTAAATGAAGTTCTGACCAGGGGTTGTGCCCCAGTGCCCCAGCAGCATATGCTTCACATCCCCGAGCGTGAGTGGATGTTTCAACAGGGGATTATCATAGAGATAAATCTGGCCGACCGACAGGTAGTTGGCGGCGCGCCAGTAAGCATCGATCTTGTAAAGCAATTCTGGAGAAAGGGTCTTGGCGTTTGCGTGCATAATAATGTGTCTTTGCTCAGATTAGTTTGGGGGAATATGGGATCGGAGTTCGTCCAATATCGTCCGGATGACTCTCAGCAGTGTTCCCGCGGTATATGGCTTGGTTAAAAAATGTTTCACACCCGCACCGGATATTTTTGCAACGTTGCCATTCGCGTTTAAGCCGCTGGCAGCGATCATTTTGACTTCAGGATTGATTCGCATAATGGCCCGAATGGTGTTGGGACCATCCATGATCGGCATCATCATGTCGGTGATGACCACGGCGATGCTCTTCCGGTGTTCGGCGTACACGGCGACGCCGTCCGCTCCATCCATGGCTGTCAGAACCCGATAGCCAAACGCCTGCAACGTTTGGCTGGTGATGGTGAGGATGGAAGCCTCGTCATCGATGATCAAAATAGTCTCTCCGTTCCCGCGGGGCAAACTGGCCTCCTCTGATTGTTCCTTCCGGGCGACGGAAGAAATTTCCATCGCAGGCAGGTAAATATTGAAAGCGGTTCCTTTGCCAGGTTCGCTGTAGACGCTTACATGGCCCTCATGGCTTTTTACAATCGCCATCACGGTCGAGAGGCCCAAGCCAGTTCCTTTATTGACTTCCTTGGTGGTAAAAAATGGTTCGAAAATTTTGTCCACGACACCAGGAGGCATGCCTGTTCCAGTATCCGTAACCGTTATGTTCACAAAGCGTCCCGCTTTGGCGTGAATATTCATGGCCGCGTAATGCTCATCCAACACTGCGTTCTGAACATTGATGACGAGGCTTCCGCCATTCGGCATTGCATCTCGGGCGTTTACACAAAGATTCAGGAGAATTTGATGGACCTGAGTAGGGTCGCCCAAAATTGTCCAGGTATCGTTAGGGATGAAAAACTGCAACCGGATATCCTTCGGAAAGGTATCCTTGATGATGTTTTCAAGATCATTGAGCAGATGCTTGGGCTGAAGTTCCGTCCTTTCACCCTCAAGCCCGCGCGCAAATGAAAGAACCTGGCGCACGATGTCGGCTCCGCGCTTGGCACTGATGTCTATGGTGTCCAGAATGGACTTCGCTTGGGGATTTTCCGACAAGGTCTTAAGTATGCCTATGGACATCATGATCGGAGCCAGAATATTGTTCAAATCGTGGGCTATACCTCCAGCCAACGTACCGATGCTTTCCATCCGTTGAGCACGCATGAATTGAGCCTCAATTTTCTTGCGTTCCGTAATATCCGTGTCAATTGAGAGCACTGATTTGGGCTGGCCCGCACTGTCTTCGATAAGTGTCCATCGGGCTTCCGTGGTGATCCTGCCTCCGTCTTTCGTCAGATGTTCAAGCTCGCCCTGCCATTCTCCCTTTTTGAGGGTCAATTCATTGATTTCTTTGAATTGATTGGAATCGGAGTAAACGAGGTCGCCGACATATTTCCCCTTTGTCTCATCTGTCGTCCATCCGTACATTCTCTCCGCTCCCTTGTTCCAAAAAAGAATGACCCCCTTCAAATCGCGGACCACTATTGCATCACGCGCTTTATCCAATAAGGCGGCCTGATCGGCTATCTGCGCCTCGGCTAATTTGCGGTCGGTGATATCCCGGTATGCCCAAATACGTCCATAATGCCTGCCGTCCTTGCCACAAACGGGAGCGGTACGCGCCCTCTGCGGAAATAGTTTCGGTAGCGGAGGCAAAGGAATACCGCCAAACACTTGCACTTAAAGGGTTAAGCTCGACTAATGGGTCATCAACGACTCCAATTTCTAGCCCCATCAATCCTGCTCCCGTTCAATCAGAAGGGACTTACTTCGTGTACCAGGATAACAACCAGTACGGGCCATATTCTGAAACGCAAATTCGCGAGTATATTAAAGCGGGAACGTTCAATGCCGAGACCTCGCAGTATTACGTTGAAGGCACCGGTTGGTTACCTTTAACCCAGTTGCATTAGTGTGCCATTATTGGAAAAGGGGAACACGAGAATTTTTCCTTCGTCGGACGTGACCTACAAGAAAAGTTATCCGTCCCCTTTTATCGTGTCTAGAATCGAACTTCCCCGGACTGCTCCGTTATGTCCCTGCTTCAACCCGGATTCACTAATCGCAACTTTAAGACGTATTTTAGACATTAGTTGCAGCTTGACTAATCAAATTTTGATGTTTGAGCTAACCTAGGGTTATTACTTAGATTTTTGCCCTTTCAGCGACAGGATTATGTTAGCTCATCTAACATAATATTTAGACGTAAACAAATATATGTGCCATCTCGCTCCGCTTTTATGCGTCTGCCTGATAGCCGCTACCTCCGGTACTCTCCTGGCGGGGACGAAAACGGTCCCCTCCATTACTCCAGCCGGACAGACAACCAACGGGGTGCTGCTCGGGAATATCGTCAATACATCCCTGGTCAACAAGCTCGGGAATTCTTACTCCATCGTTGATTATGCCATCGACCTGACCAAGGCCGCGAACCCGACGACCAGCGATAATAGCGGCTCGAGCTACACGGTTTATGTCCCAAGCACCTACGATGGCTCCAAACCCTATGGACTGCTGATCTATGGTGTGACCAGCAACGTCACCAATGGCACCGGCTATTGGTCGGTCCTGACCAAGCTGTGCGACAACGAGAACCTGATCCTGCTCTCCCCGGAGGATGCGGGTAACAGTCTTTTCTATGACGATTACCGCGCGGGTGCGGGGATTCTAGCCGCGTACCGGGCGCAGGAGCTTTATAACATCGATCCGCGGGGGTTTATGTCGGGGGTATCTCCGGCAGCGGACGCGAAGTGGCCGGGCTGGGCGGGATGATCCACTCCGATCTGTTCCACGGGACGATCTTATCCTCCGGCATCAATATCCCCCGGCTCACCAATAACCAATCGGCCAGTTTCACGGGCGATACGGCTTATTTGCCGATCACCTCCTCCTCGAAAATAACCGAGACCTTCACGGCCAACAGCAGCAACGGTGGCTACGATAATCCCGATTATACCAGCTATGGAATCCCGGTCGCGACCCAGGCCGCGATATTGAGCCAGGCGGCCACGCTGAGGCAGCGCAACTTCATTCTCACCGGCTCGGCGGATTACCGGGAACCGTTCATGGTGGAGGCTTACCAGTGCGGCTATATGCCTGCGGGGATCAATACCCTGATGACGGACGTGGTGGGGCGCGGTCATGCCACCTCCGATTCCAATACCTGGCAAGCCTGCATCGATTATCTGGACCGGGATGATGTAACCGCCATCGATGCCCTGGCCTCGAATGGCTTTTACTCGCTGGAGGATATCAGCCAGAGCGGCGCGAGCAGCAGCGTGACCTCGACCACCCTAAAACTCACCCCGACGCTGACGTCCAACGCAACCGTCCGTTCCGCCACTCAATTCTACTGGTGCAACCAGGGCGGCGCGACCCTGCGCTGGATGACCGATATCCAGCCCTACCCGGTCACGAATCAGGTATCAACGTATGGTGTCTGGCTCGGCAATGAAACCTGGGGCGGTGGTCAACCGACCTCCCTCACCGCTGCGACCGGGCCGGGCATCCTCATCACGGTGAAGCAGACTGCGGCGAACAACGAGCTTATCCTCAGCGCCAAGAACGGGGCGGGCACGGTGGTGACTGTCTTCGACGGTTATTTTACTTTCGATAACAACACCACGAGCACGACGACAACGCCGACCATCGGGGCGTTCCCGTCAGGCCATCTTTCCGGGAACTCGACTGGCGTTCCGCCGGGCACTTACAAGACCGACCTGCTGACCACAGGCGCCTCAACCGCCGGATATCTGCCGGGACATCCCGTCGAATTCCGGCTTGATCTCAGCCAGGCAAGCTTCCAGCTCATCCTGAACGGCATCAATATCTCACAGGTCCTCTCGACCGATTCCGGTACGGGTACAGCCTTGGAATTGACCAACGGCACCGCCAGCGGCACGGCTGGGTACACCAACAACGGGCACATCATTTATGGCTCTTGGGTTCAGAGCTTTTATCCTTACGTCACCCAATTCTGGAACCAGAACCAGACCAACCTGGCGGATAGTGCAACCAATACCTGGCCTAGCTCCATCCCGGCGATCTTCACGGCAAGTACGGGTGCCGCAAGTGGCAGCGGTGCGACGCCCTCGCCGCTCCTGATTTACTACCTGCTGGGCACCGATCGCTACATCGGCACCGATCCCTACCTCAACGTCAACCCAAGCCTCTCCAGCGCGAATACAGCGCTGCATGAAAAGCCCGTCGCGGTCTATCCCAATTACCCGCCCGCGCAATTGGTCAATGTTGTCTCCCGCAAAACTCACGGCTCGGCGGGCACATTCGATATCGATCTACCCCAAGGCGGCACCAGCGTGGGGGTGGAGTGTCGGCAG
>CAIPBM010000146.1 GCA_903863295.1 uncultured Verrucomicrobiota bacterium
AGGCACGCGAGGAATTGAAGAAAATTGAGTCGGTGCTTTACGACTGGCATGGGAACAATCCCACCTGTCCCCTTGATGCCTTGCGGCGGCAATTGCACACGTTAAAAGGGGCGGCGAACAGTATCGGCCAGCTCCGCATAGGTGCCTTGGCGGGTGGGTTGAAGGATTCACTGGATAGATTTCATTCCGCCCAGGCACTGGCTTCGCGTGCGGAGATCACCAAGGTTTGCGTGATGACGCTGGAGGTGATCAAGGTGCTTTTGAAGGAAGCCCGTGCCCCCCTGTATAATCCGGTGAAGAAAGAGTCTATCCTGAAGGTTGCGCAGGCGATCCTAGACCTGAAAAAGAAGTCGGAGGCACAGGAGCCCCTATGAAGACCCCGGTCTACCTCCTTGTCCTGGAAGACGATGTGCGCGTGAGCGAGATGATTCGCCAGCATTTGCAATCGACGTTGCCCCAGATTACCCCGCTCTTTGCGCGAACGATAGCGGAAGCCCACGTTTTCATTTACCAGTACGAATTTAATGCCTTTTTGATCGATCTCGTTCTGCCAGATGGAAATGGATTGGAATTTATAGTTGATTTAAAAACAGTTATGCCCGACGCTGAGCTCCTGATTATGACTGGGATGCCCTCCGTCGAAATCGAGCCCCATCTCCAACAGTTGGGAAGGCATCACTATTTTCAAAAGCCGTTCGACATGCTGGAGCTTGAGCGGGTGTTGCACACGTTGGTTCCAGAGGTGGTCGAAACGGCGTCATTCAAAGGCTCTCTCCGCCAACTCCGCCTCGTCGATTTAATTCAAATCAAGTGTCTTAGCCGCGATCATTGTCGGCTCCTGATCACCGGTCCGTCGGGTAACCAGGGCGTGATCACCATTAGCGCGGGTGCCATCATTCAGGCGGAAGCGGGACCGTTGGCGGGAATTGAAGCCTTCAATGAAATCCTTTCCTGGAAAGGTGGGTTCTTCCACGAAGCTGAGTTTACCGGCGGGGTGGAAATCAATATTCACGGGAGCTGGGAAATGGTGCTGATGGATGCCGTGAGGCGCTCGGACGAATGTCATGCGCTGGTGGCGGTTTAACCTGAACGGCCATGAAACTGCTTCCGAAGAACATCCTGGCGATTGACGATAGCCTGACTCTTCGGAAGTTTATCGAGAAGTCGCTCGTCCATGAGGAATGTGTCAGCCGTTTGCTGCTCGCTCCGGATGCGCTGACCGGTCTCGAGCTGGCCACGACCACGTTGCCCGACCTGATCATCTGCGATTACACTCTCCCCGACATGCTTGGTGATGAACTCTGCCGTCGTCTTGCCGCCAATCCGACCACGGCGCAGATTCCAGTCATTCTCGTCAGCAGCAGCGGTCCCGAAATCAGCGGCATGACGCAGCGGGAACCGAACATCGTGCGCTTGCTGGTCAAGCCGTTCAGCAAGGAGTTGCTCGTCGCGACGGTGACCTATGTGCTGAGTCATGCGGAACAAAAGCAGGAGGTGGTGAAGACAGCCAGTACGGTTGGAGCCATGCTCATCCGGGGCAATACCGATGGCTCACCGATGTGCAGTGCGCTCCGGTACATTGAACAGCGACATTTGACCGGAGTCCTGCGGGCCAGCGTCCGGGACAAGACAGTACACGCCTTTTGTGAGGGAGGCTCGATCCGGGTTATCAGCACGCGCAACGTCGATGCGTACCTCGAAGGCACACCTTTTTTGACCAACGGAAAGAAGAGCGCCATCTGGAAAAAATGTGAGGCCAAGCAACGGGAAACGCTATCCCCCTTCGTGCTGAACTTGAGCCAGGAAGGGATTCTCCCAACCCAGACCGCGCAGACGCTGACCCAGCTTTACGGACATCGTCTTTTCTCGCGCATCTGGACGGAGCAGGGGGTGAATTACGAGTTTGAGGAGACGGTTTTGCCGCCATTTGTGGAGCTTTGCACAGGCGCACCCATGCGGATGAACGACTGGATTCTGGAAAGTCTCCGCAACGTCGATGCCTCCGAAGAAATCCGGACGATTGAGGAGGATCTCGAGGGGGTGCCGGTCTTCACCCCGACCGGGTATCGGCAACTACCCGAAATCAAGCCTCATAATGATGAGTGGCAGATCTTGTCCCTTATTACCGGCAGCACGCCCTTGAATGAAATCTGCCGCCGCCTGAAAGTCCGGCCCGATTCCGCCGCGCGAAAAATCTTTTATTACCAGCGCCTCGGTTTTCTCGACTACTGGCCCTCCTGCGTGCTCCACCCCCAGAACTAACGACCATGCCCGAGACCAACCAAGCCGACATGGAAATATTGCAGGAGTTCCTCGCCGAAAGCCGGGAGAACATGAACGAGATGGAGTGTGATCTTCTCGCCTGGGAAAAACAGGCGGTCACGCGTGAGGCGCTCGACCGGATTTTTCGGGCCGTTCATACCCTGAAGGGCACCTGTGGCTTCCTGGGTTATCCACGGCTTGAGACTATCGCCCACCAAGCGGAAAATCTGCTGAGCCAAATCCGGGATCGCAAGATCACGGCCAGTGCAATGGCGGTGACGGTGCTTTTGAAAGTGGTCGATTCGGTCCGGCGTCTTCTCGTTCATATTGAACAGACCGGTACGGAAGGTGAGGGTAACGATACGATCCTCCTCTCGGAACTCTCCGCGCTGCTTAATGCCGAAACCAGCGAAACCGTCGCGCATAACGATATCGCAGGAGATGACCAGACGTTTTCCGGGGGAACGGAAAGCACGATTCGCGTCGATGTCGCCTTGCTCGACCGACTCATGAATCTGGTCGGGGAACTCGTCCTGGCGCGAAACCAACTGGCACGCGTTACGGGCGGACAGAATGGATCGCCCTTGGCGGGCACCTCACAGCGGCTGAGTCATATCACGTCGGAACTGCAGCAAAGTGTCATGAAGACCCGCCTGCAGCCGATTGGAAATATCTGGAGCAAGTTCCCCCGTCTGGTCCGGGATGCGGCCATGGCCGAGGACAAAAAAATCCGGCTCTTCATGACCGGCCAGCAGACGGAAACCGACAAGAGCATCATCGAAGCGGTCAAGGATCCCCTGACCCATTTGGTCCGTAACTGCATTACGCACGGGATTGAGAAACCGGAGAAACGGCGTGCCGCGGGGAAGCCGGAGGAAGGTGTCGTGACGATTCGCTCCTACCACGAGGGTGGGCAGGTGATAATTGAAGTGAGCGACGACGGGGCAGGTATTCCCACAGATTTGATCCGGGAGGCAGCCATTCGCCGACGCGACATCACGCCCGAGCAAGCTGAAGCCATGGGCGAACACGACTTGCAGCAGCTTATTTTTTTGCCGGGTTTCTCGACCGCCAAGGAAGTAACCAAGCTCTCGGGCCGTGGCGTCGGCATGGATGTGGTGAAAACCAACCTGGAGCGCATTCACGGATCGATCGCCGTGATCAGCCGTCGCGGCGAGGGGACGCTCTTCAAGATGAAGATTCCGCTTACGCTGACGATTATCCCAGCCTTGATGGTCAAGTCGGGCGGACAACGTTTTGCCATTCCGCAAGTCACCCTGGTCGAGTTGGTGCGTTTAAACCGTGAGACCAATGACGGCCAGGTGGAGTCGCTTTTTGGAGCGCCGGTCTACCGCCTGCGCGGAAAGTTACTTCCCCTGATTAACCTGCGTGAGGAGTTGGGGCTGGAGGCTGATTCTAATCTCGGCAACAGCCTGGCCAACTCGACCCATATCGTCGTGCTGCAGGCGGATGGGGGATCGTTCGGGCTGGTCGTCGATGAGGTGCAGGACATTGAGGAAATCGTGGTCAAGCCATTGAGCAAGCATCTCAAAGTAGTCCACCAGTTCTCCGGAGCGACGATCATGGGAGATGGTCGTGTTGCTTTGATTCTTGATGTGCTGAGCATCGCCCAGCAATTGCATCTGGGGGCGGGACAGGAGGCCCGGTTGGTGGCGGCTGAGGCGACCAAAACCACGACCCCGGTGGCTGATCCGGGTGAAGAATTACTTCTCTTTGAAATCGGGAACAAAGGCCGGATGGCGATGAAACTTTCCGACGTCACCCGGCTCGAGGAATTTCCGGTTGCGGAAATCGAAAACGAAGGAGCCGGCGAGGTGATCCAATATGATGGTCACGTCATGCCGCTTGTTCCGCTGCGCCAGTTATTGCTTCCGGGACAGCAGGAGAGCGTCGCCCGGGAATCCCACGACAAGCTCCAGGTCATCGTGCATGCCCACAACGGAAGCTATTACGGCCTATGTGTCGACCAGATACTCGATATCACGCGCCAACCGCTCGCCTTGCAGCACCGGCAGTCGCGCCCGGGCATCCTGGGCTCGGCCATCATCCAGCGTCGCGTGACTGAAGTGGTCGATGTCGCGGGCCTGGTGACCCTGTCCCGCCAGCGTCCATCTGGGGTCGTGCCACTTGCGGAAGGAATTGAATCATGAGCCGCCAACTCTGCACCTTCAACGTGGGCGAACACCTTTTCGGTGTTGATGTCCTGACCGTTCAGGAAGTCTTGCGTCGGCAGGAAATGACACCGGTGCCGCGCGCGCCGGAGGTCGTCCGCGGGTTGATCAACCTGCGCGGACAAATCCTGACGGCTCTCGATCTACGCCGTCGACTCAACCTGCCTGCTGCGCCAGCAGAGGCGGAGCATATGAACATCATCGTCCAGGCGCCGGATGGTTCGGTGAGCCTCCTCGTTGATCAGGTTGGCGACGTCATGACCGTGCAGGATGAATTTCTCGAGCCGAGTCCAGCCACCCTGGGTTCGGATTTGCGGGAAATGATCACCGGCGTCTACAAAATGAAAGACAAACTACTACTGATTTTGAATGTGGCCAGCGCAACTGATATTTCTGAGCTCGCCTCTCCAGAGAGAAATTAGGTACACTAAAACAAATACCCCGTCAAATTGTATGAGCACTACCACCAAACGTAAATTGAACGTCAACAAGCGCACGACTCCCTCGTTCGTGGAGCCGGAGATGGTTCTGAAATCCCGGCTGAACGGAAGCGCCAATGGGAAACATTCCAAGGCAGCCGATTACCAGGGATCGCGCGTACAAGCCATGCTCGACAACGCCCCGGTCAACATCCTGTACGCCGATGTGAACTTGAAGATCAAGTACAGTAATCTCGCCTCGACCCTGGCGCTGGAACAAATCAGCAAGTATCTCCCGGCGATGGAAAGCATCATCGGTCAATCGCTCGGAATTTTTTTCAAGAACCCGGAGCGTCAATGCCAGCTCTGGTCGGATCCCAAGAATCTTCCCCAGCGCATCCTGACCAACCTCGGGCTCGAAATCATCGATCTCGTCGCCACGGGAATCTATGACCCAAGCGGCCAATATCTAGGACCCATGGTGACGTGGGAAATCGTGACGAAGAAAATCAGCACGCGGCAGAAGGTGCAGCAGACGGCAGAGTCGCTGGCTTCCTCGTCTGAGGATATGACGGCGATCAGCCAGTCGATGAGCTCGAATGCCACCGAGACCGCCGCACAGGCTACCGCTGTTTCCGCTGCGGCGGAACAGGTGAGCAAGAATGTCCAGACCGTGGCGACCGGTGCGCAGGAAATGACCGCGAGCAACAAGGAAATTTCCAAGAATGCCGCCATCGCCGCCCGTGTGGCGACCTCAGCGGTGAAAGCGGCCGATATCACCGACACGACGATGAACAAGCTCGGCGAAAGCAGTGCGCAGATCGGCAAGGTCATCAAGGTCATCACCGGCATCGCGCAGCAGACCAATCTCCTGGCGCTCAATGCGACGATTGAGGCCGCGCGCGCGGGTGAATCAGGACGCGGCTTTGCAGTGGTTGCGAATGAGGTCAAGGAACTGGCCAAGGAGACGGCTGCCGCCACGGAACAGATCAGCCAGAAGATCGAGGCGATCCAGACGGATACGCGGGAAGCGATCAAGGTCATTGGTGAGATCAAGCACATCATCAACCAGATCAGCGATATTCAGAACACGATTGCGAGCAGCGTGGAGGAACAGACGGCCACGGCCAACGAAATCAGCCGCAATGTCGCCGATGCGGCGCGGGCCAGCTCGGAGATCGCCCGGAACATCACCGGGGTCGCGATGGCGGCTGGAAACACGAACCAAGGCGCGGCCAATTGCGAGAAATCGGCCAAGCAACTCTCCCAGATCGCGGCGGAACTCGAGATGCTGGTCGTTGGCGACAATGAGGCGAAAAGTTTCGAGCATGAGGGCAATTCAGGGGGGCATCAATGAATCCTCCTGAGGCGATCTCGACGCTGATTGTCGATGACTCCAAGGCCATCCGGCTGATCATCGGACGTATCTTGCGCGAGCTTGGCTTCACGACCAACGAGGCCTCGAATGGACGCGAAGCCCTCGAGGCGCTTGGTTCGATGACCGTTCCGCGAGTCATCATGGTCGACTGGAACATGCCCGAGATGAATGGCTTGGAATTCGTCCGGGCGGTGCGTCAGAACTCGACTCTGGCCGGAACCCGCCTCATCATGATCACGAGCGAAAACGAGATTGGACGCGTTCAGGAAGCACTCGATGCGGGGGCCGACGAGTACATCATGAAACCGTTCAGCCGTGAAATGATCCAGGAGAAACTCGCCGTGCTCGAGGTTCCCATCCCGAAGGAAATAGGCGCTTAACGGAATACTTTCATGAGACGATTGCGCGTACTCATCGTCGACGACTCCGTCGTCGCGCGCCGTCTTATTTCGGACATGATCCTGAGCGACCCCGCGTTGGAGGTTGCCGGCATCGCGCATCACGGACACATCGCGCTGGCCAAGATTCCGCAGGTCACACCCGACCTGATTACGCTGGATGTCGACATGCCGGAGATGAACGGCTTTGAGACGCTGATCCGCCTGCGCCGCCAGTATCCGCATATTCCCGTCATCATGCTCAGCGGCTTGACGGAGGAAGCGGCCAAGCTGACGCTCGAAGCGCTGGCCTTGGGAGCATCCGATTACGTCTCCAAGCCGACCAGCGTGGGAATTGATGCGATGGACCAGTCGCATGTCCGCCAGGAATTGATCAGCAAGATCAAGGCTCTCTGCGCCAAGAAACTGGTCGCCAACGTTCCGGCCGATCCCGATGCGGGCGAGGCTCCCCGGTTGGATGTCGTGGTGATCGGTGTTTCGACCGGTGGGCCCAATGCGCTCTCCAATATCCTGCCGCAAATTCCGGCCATGTTCCCCGTGCCCATCCTGATCGTGCAGCACATGCCGCCTCTCTTCACCCGGTTCCTGGCGGAACGACTCGCGGGGCAGTGCGCTCTTCCCGTCAAGGAAGCGGTGCATGGTTGCAAGCTGGAGCCGGGATCCATCTGGATCGCACCGGGCGATTATCACATGGTAGTGGGCAAGGCCGAAACGGGACTCCAGTTGAACATTCACCAAGGGCCACCGGAAAACTCGTGCCGCCCCTCGGTTGATCCCTTGTTCCGCTCAGCGGTTGAATGCTTCGGTTCACATGTGCTCGGCGTGATCATGACCGGCATGGGACAGGACGGGCTTCAGGGGGCACGCTGCATTCATGATGCTGGAGGGCAAGTCATCGTCCAGGATGAAGCCAGTTCGGTCGTCTGGAGCATGCCCAAGGGCGTCGTGGAGGAGGGGATTGCCGATGCCGTGGTGCCACTGGATCAACTCGCGCAGGATATTTGTGCGCGGGTGGACGTAGGGCGCCGGACGGCGGATCAGGGGCAGAAAGGGGAACTTGTTTCATGATGGAAACGGCGTCCGCCAACCTGGCTCACGATGAATTCGTGACCATACGCCAATTCATTTATGACAAAGCCTCCATTGTTATTGAAGATGATCAGCATTATCTGATTGAGTCGCGCCTTGCCCCGGTGATGGAGCGGGAAGGGGTCCAGACCTTCCGCCATTTGATCCAGCAATTGCAGCAACCGGCCTCGGAACCGTTGCAAAACCGGGTGGTCAACGCCATCACCACGAACGAGACCTATTTTTTCCGGGACGTTAAACCCTTCACCGTCCTGCGCGACAAGGTTCTTCCCCAGCTCATCGAGCGTCGACGGACGGAACGTCAACTTCGCTTTTTCTTTGGCGGCTGCTCATCAGGACAGGAGCCCTACAGCGTGGCCATGATGTTACGCCAGTCGTTTCCCGACCTGGCGACCTGGGACTTGAAGCTCATCGCCGTTGATATTTCGGGCGAGATGATTCGCCGCGCACAGGAAGGCTGTTACACGCAATTCGAGATTAACCGCGGACTGCCCGCGCCCCTCCTGGTGAAATACTTTGAGAGACAGGGGCTTCACTGGCGCTTGCAGCAGACGATTCGCGACATGGTCGAGTTCCAGGAGATGAGCCTGGTGAATATCTTTTCGCAATTGGCGGATATCGATGTTCTCTTCCTGCGCAATATCCTGATTTATTTTGATGAGAAAACGCGGCGCCATCTTTTGACGCGGGTGGAACATGTGCTCCGTCCCGATGGCTATCTCATCATGGGTGCGGCCGAGGCGCCGATTTTTTACAGCACGGCCTTTGAAACCCTTCCCGGCGATAGTTCCAATATTTTTTGCCCCAAGAGCAGTCCACCTAACTCTACGAGGATAAAACTATGAGCGTTATTGCCACACCCCAGGACTTGAAAATGTATGTCGATGACGCCGTGATCACGGTCTTCGAAAACATGCTCGGCATGATGATCGATCCTTCCCGTTACGGAGCCAATCTCACTCTCCTGGAGCCGCAGGTTATCGGCATGGTTTCGATCACCGGGGCGACCCAGGGCGTGGTTTGCCTCCGCGTTTCCCCCGGATTTTCGAGTGAAGCGGCCTCGGCGATGCTCGAGATGGATGAGGACTCCCTTTCGGAGCCGGACATCAACGACGTCATCGGTGAACTGGCCAATATGATCGCAGGAAAGATTAAGGCCGGGCTTAGCACCGGCGGTGAACCGTGCGGGCTTTCCCTGCCCACAATTGTCCGTGGCAGGAAGATCGACTTGGAATCGATCAGCGGCGTGAAACGGCACAGCTTCAGCTTTGCTCACGATTGTGGGCCGGTGGTACTCGAAATTTATTCGTTGGAATGACCGGAGAAAACTATGAACCATCCCAAAATCCTCCTGATCGACGACAGTCGCGCGACCCGCAGCGTGGTGGCGAAAATGTTATCGGGACTGCAATGCGAAATCGTTGAGGCCGCCAATGGCGCCCTGGGCCTCGATCAGGCGCATCTGCACCTTCCCGGATTAATCGTTTTGGATATGACCATGCCGGTGATGGATGGAGTCGAGACGCTGGAGCGGCTGAAGGCTGATCCGGCGACATCGGCCATTCCGGTGATCATGCTTTCCGCCAATTCCAACGCGGAAGAGATGGAGCAGATGAAGGCCCGTGGTGCGGCCCATTACGTGACCAAGACCCAGAAGCCGAAATTGATTCTCGATTACGCGATGGAATTACTCAAGCTTGAGCCTAAGCCCGTGGCTGAAGCGGCGTAACATCGGTTGATTCGTACTTCGCCTATCTGACGAGGTGAAACCTTGTCTTGTCGTGTGGGGAATCTTTCGCGTACGATGACGATGAGCATCTATGGCTTCATCTCGTTCTTTTAAACCCACCTTCGGCCTGGTCGTTAGTCAGTATAATCACGAATATACTGACGCGCTCCTGGCCTCCGCCCAGACCGCCCTCCAGGGCTACGAACAAAAAGTCGTCCGCGTACCGGGTGCTTTTGAAATTCCTCTTCAGGTCCAACGCATGGCCAAGAGCAAAAAGTATGCGGCCGTTCTCGCCCTCGGCCTGATCTGGCAGGGGCGTACCTCCCATGCGCAGGAAATCCTTCGGGCGGTGACCGATTCCCTGATGAGGATTTCCCTGGAG
Organism: uncultured Verrucomicrobiota bacterium; assembly: GCA_903863295.1. Taxonomy (GTDB): domain Bacteria; phylum Verrucomicrobiota; class Verrucomicrobiia; order Methylacidiphilales; family UBA1321; genus JABDGH01. The sequence continues at coordinate 9,850 of CAIPBM010000146.1, forward strand.
ACCGATGTGCCGGTTTTGCATGAGGTTCTGGCCATCAAGACCGTGGCGGAAGCACGCGCCCGGTGCATGGGCACCAAGTTGAACCGGGGACGTGAAGCGGCCGAAGCTGCGCTCTCGCTGGTCATCGGCACTTCCACGCCAAGGAGCCACTAAAATGGGGCTGCGTCGCGACGGGCGGGAAGCCGCCATTCAATTCCTTTATCAGTTTGATACCCACAAGCCCGCCAAGGTGGACGAAGCCCTGGCCACGTTCTGGAAGCAGAACGACGAGCCGCAAAATGTGCGCGATTTCGCCAATGATCTCCTGCGGGGCGCCTTGGATAAGCTCCCGGAGGTTGATGCCAAGATTCGTACGTTGGCCGATAACTGGGACTTTGAGCGGCTTGCGGTGGTCGACCGGAATATCCTGCGGCTGGCCGTCTATGAAATGCTTTTCCGGCCCGAAATCCCACCCGTGGTTTCCATCAACGAAGCCATTGAGATTGCGAAGAAATTCAGCACTGCCGAGTCGGGTAAATTCGTCAATGGACTGCTCGATCAGGTGAAAAAGGATCTGCTGCGTCCTGCCCGGCAGGCAGCGGGTTAACCACTCTATTTTTTGAGCCGGGCGGAGAGAAATTTGCCCATTTCGTCCAGAGCCTCGCGAGCGGTATCGAGCCTGGAGCTGAAGACCTGGAAGATATGGAACATTCCGGGCCAGATACTGAGGCGGACCTGAACTTGCGCCGCCCCGGCCAGTCCCGCGAGGCGGACGGAATCTTCCAATAAAATTTCCTCTGAACCGACTTGAATTAAAAGCGGAGGAAATCCGCGCAGATCGCCGTAAAGAGGGGAGGCGGTGGGCCAGCGAGATGGCGTATTTTCAAGGTAGGAGCGGGCCATTTTGCCCAGCGCCTCGGGAGTCAGCATTTCGTCGACACCAGCCTTGGATGTCATGGTCTGGCCGGTCAGTTCAAGATCGGTCCAGGGCGACATCACGGCGGCAGCAGCAGGCATGGCGATGCCCACCTCGCGAAGCGCCTGCAACATACAGAGGGTCAAGCCTCCTCCCGCTGAGTCACCGACGACCACGATGCCTTCCGGCGCATAGCCCTTGGCGAGCAGCCAGCGGTAGGATTTGGAGGCATCCTCCAGCGCCGCCGGGAACGGATGCTCGGGGGCGAGGCGATAATCGGGGATTAGCACCGCGGATTTGAGCCGGGCAGCGACTTCGCTGGCAATGGCGCGATAGCTCTTGGCGCATCCGAGCACATATCCGCCGCCATGTAGAAATAGAACGACCCGCCCCGGAATCGCCTCGGGAGGCTGTCCATACTCGGCCTTCACCCCTTCGATCTCGATCTCGTTAAAGGTGAAGCCTCGGGCCACGGGAAATTCCCCGAGCATTTTGTTATAGGCTTCGCGGGCGATGCCCAGGGGTACCTTCAGCACCATGTGAATGGGGCTGAGCTCAAGGCGAATCAGTTTGAGGGATGGTGAGCTCACGGATGTCGTAAAGGGTTCCGGTAGAGAAGCCCTATTTAGGAAGCGTGGCAAGCATTGCCTGATAAAGTTGAACGGATGAATTTTCTGTAACCAGAAATCGCCCGGTGAGGGCTTCCCTCGACCCTGATTTCTGCTACTCTCCTCACATGCCCGTCGTAGGAGTCCACGCCGATTTGGAGCGTTCCCAGCAACGCTGGATCGTGGGCGCGTTGGCGATTGCCTTGGTTTGCCATCTGCTTTTTGCCTGGGCGCTCGGATGGTACAAAATCCCGGCGATGGAGATTCCCAGCAACCACCGTGCGACGACCGGCCCCTTCACGTTAAAACGGATTGAGATCAACCCGGACTCGCTCAAGACCCCGCAGGAAGATCCGGTGGCTCATCTTCCGGTCGCAGAACCTCCCAGTAATCCCTCCCAGTTCAATCTTGACCCCACCCTCGTCGAAAAGGTTCTGCAAACCCCGCAGCCGAGCCTGACCACACCCTCCGTTCCGGAGCCGAGCAAGGTTGTGGCGGCGACGGACCTGAATCGCGGATTGCCTTTCGCCGAGTCTGACACCGCCAAAGTCACGGCGGAAATCGCGCGGGTTGAACCGGCCAATAGCGGCGGTCCTTTGACCTCTTCCAAATTAGCGGAGCAGTTGATTAATGCCAATGCCGGGCCCACTCAGCCGGGGGCTCCCGCTGGTGCGCCATTGACCGGTAATGGCACGGCGGGAACGGTGCCAGGCTTCGCGCAAGTGGCCCCGACTTTCAAGGCCAGCCCGGCGCTCTCCAACCTGCCGGAGCCGGTGCTGTTGCGATTGCCAAGCGATGTGCTTTTTGATTTCGACTCGGCGACGCTCAAACCGGATGCCGATTCACTACTCGGCCAGGCGGTGGCCTTGATCACGAAATATCCCGAAGCCAGTGTGCAGATTGATGGTTACAGTGATTCCTTTGGAAAGGCCGATTACAATCTCACCCTCTCCCAGCAGCGGGCGGAATCGGTCCAGGCGTGGCTGCAACAGCGGGTGGCCCAGGCCAGTTACAAGTTCCGTTCGCAGGGACATGGCAGCGCCAATTATATTGTTGATCCGCTGGGCTCCATTGAAAAGCAACAGCCCAATCGCCGCGTCGAAATCCTGATTCAGGCCTTGAAGCCGTAATCAAGGTCCACCCGGTGCCGCATCCAGTCCCGAGATGTGATTGACCGCCGCGTTAGCTGCGTCCTGGATCGATTTGGGTTGAGTCGGATCCACCGCAATGGCTTTCAGGGCGGGCAGGGAATCCTGGTCCTTGAGATTGCCCAATCCGATAATGCTCCAGCCGCGGACATTGACGTCGGGATCTTTGAGCGTGACGCGAAGAACGGGTATGACTGAGCGATCACCCGTTTCGCCGAGTGCCTTGAGGGCTTGCAGACGCGTGGTCAGGTCAGGCGAGACGGTCAATTTCATCAAGACCGGAACGCATCGGGCGTCCTGTAATTCCGCCATACAGGTTGCGGTGATGATTACGATTTTAGGATTGGGATCGTTCAGGCGACCGGCAAAGGCATCGCCAGTGACACCGGGTACCTTAGTCAAACGAAGGAGCGCCGTCTCGGCTGAACTCTCCACATTGCTTTCGGAATCGGATACCGTGTCAATCAGGGCGGGGATGGCGCGAAGGTCACCCTGAAAGGCGAGGGCCCCGGCTGCTTCGGAACGGGCAAACCAATAGGGATCCTTCAGGGCGGCGAGGAGGGGATCGACGGCTCGTGGGTCTTTAATTGTTCCCAGCGCAGCGATGGCTGCGCGGCGGACATCCTGGTCTTGATCCTTTGTCGCCTCGGCCAGGGCGGGAATCGAGTCGGGCTTGCCCCCGAGGCCGAGGATGCGAACCGCCCCGGTGCGGATCAACGGATCCTTGTCCTTCAAGAGATCATCGACCACCGAATCCGTGGGATTGCCTCCCAGGATATCGGCGTAGACTGCCGAGGCGAGATCCGCGCGTTCCATGTGGAGGTAGATCGCGACTTGCGCCCGTTCCAGCTTGAGAATCTCAGGATCGGCCTGGACTTTTTGGGTGAGGGCGTTGCTGGAGGCGGTATCGGAAGGTGTTGGATTCTCTGATCGGATTTTGGTTTCCCTGGCCTGGAGAGCATCAACCAGGACATTGTTGGCATCCTGGTATTGTTTCAGGTTCTCGAATGTGGAAGCGCGACTCAGGGCTTCCTTCGTTTCCTTGTTCCCGCAACCAACCAGCGTCAAGGCGGTGCAGGCCACCAACAACAGACGGCAAAAACACTTCTTCATCAGTAGATTCATTAAGCGGCACGTTGGCACGGGGCGCAAGGAAAAGTGGAACCTCGCCTGCGTGATTGCATCCGGGCCCGGATTGGTCGAGATTAAGGATATGTCCACCCGCCGCACTGTCCGCGTGGCCGAGGTTCTCCGCAAGGAGCTCGCCGCCTGCATGAGCCAGTCTCTCGATCTCGAGGGGCTACTCATCACCATTTCCTCGGTTGATCTGCCTCCTGACATGAAGCAGGCCTTTGTTTACGTCAGCTCACTTCACCCCGATCTGGAAATGCAGGATGTGCTCAAGGTTCTCAATCGCAACCGCAAGGAATGGCAGAGCGCGATCGGGCGCCGTTTGGGGACGAAATTCACGCCCCAACTGAATTTCCGGTTCGACAATGCCATTGAGCGAGGTGATCGTGTCATGGAAATCCTGACCAAGCTGGATCTTCCGGAAGAGAAGCCCGATCCGGACGAGAAGGATTAATCTCCCCCGGTTCCGTAACTCCGGGTTTCCGTTTTATTCCATCAGTTCATTACTAAAATCCTTTATGCCCAATCCATCCACCCGCCGTCATGACGGCCGCAAAGCCGATCAACTTCGTCCCATCACTTTCCAACCCGGCATAGCGCCTCACGCCGCCGGTTCTGTCCTGGCCAGTTGTGGGCGGACGCAGGTGATCTGCGCCGTGACGGTCGAAGAGAACGTTCCGCGCTGGATGAAAGAGCAGAAAGTCCTGGGCGGATGGATCACCGCCGAGTACTCGATGTTGCCTTACTCCACCCTGGACCGGAAAGCGCGCGACATCACGAAGGGCCGGATCGATGGAAGGAGCACGGAAATCCAGCGGCTCATCGGGCGTAGCGTCCGCGCCGCAGTCGATCTGGAGGCACTGGGGCCCCGCACGCTTTGCGTCGATTGTGATGTCCTGGCCGCCGACGGCGGTACGCGCACCACGGCCATCTCCGGAGTCTACGTCGCTCTCGAACTGGCCGTGCAGAAGTTGCGGGAAGGGGGCTTCCTGAAGGACACCGCCAAGTCGCCGATTAAGACGCCTTTTGCTGCCATCAGCGTGGGCGTGGTCAATGGTCAGCCGGTCCTCGATCTCGATTACGTCGAGGACAAGGATGCGCAGACCGATATGAACGTGGTGATGACCGCGAAGGGGCAGTTCATTGAGGTGCAAGCGAGTGGCGAAGAGAGCACGTTTTCCCCGGCGGAGTTTGCCGCTCTTATTGCGCTCGCGACCAAGGGCATTAAAAAACTGAGTGCGCTGCAGAAAGCGGCGCTAACGTAGAGATAGTTTCTATCCAAGACCTCTATCCTTGAGGCTGCGCTCTGGCTCAAAACTGATCCCTCGACAAGCCGGGGACGACGATTTTCAATAGGGACGACATGTCGAAGACTCCCCTTGATGCCATTCCGCCCGATCCCAAGCTGGAGGTCACGCTGCGGCCCGCCTTGCTGGATCAATTTGTTGGACAAACGCGGATCAAGGAACGGCTCGATGTCTTGATCGCCGCCGCGAAGCACCGCGATGACTCGATCGAGCATCTTCTCTTTTGCGGCCCGCCCGGCCTGGGTAAAACCTCGCTGGCCTTTATCGTGGCCAAGGCAATGGGCTCCTCCATCACGACCACTTCCGGCCCGGTGATTGAAAAGGCGGGAGATCTCGCCGGACTGCTGACCACGCTGAGCAAGGGGGATGTTCTCTTCATTGATGAGATTCATCGCCTGAACAAGAACATCGAGGAATATCTTTATCCCGCGATGGAAGATTTCCGGCTCGATATCATCATCGACCAAGGACCGAATGCGCGAAGCGTACGGCTGAATCTTCCCCGCTTCACGTTGATCGGGGCGACGACGCGGGCGGGGATGATCAGTGCGCCGTTGCGTTCGCGGTTCGGGCTGGTCAACCGGCTCGATTATTATCCCGCGGAGGATTTGCAACAGGTGATCCTGCGTTCGGCGCGGCTGCTGGAACTGGACATTCTGCCCGACGCGGCATTTGAGATCGCCCGGCGCTCACGCGGGACGCCCCGCATCGCGAACAACCTTCTTCGCTGGGTGCGCGATTTCGTCCTCGTGCGCTCAACGCCACCTGTAACGGTCGAGGCGGCGGACGCAGCGCTCTCCATGCTGGAGATTGATCAGGATGGGCTCGACGAGATGGACAAGCGATTGCTCGAGTCCCTGATTCACAAATTCGATGGTGGCCCCGTGGGATTAAATTCGCTGGCGGTCTCGGTCGGCGAGGAAGCTGGAACG
>CAIPBM010000147.1 GCA_903863295.1 uncultured Verrucomicrobiota bacterium
AACTATATCCTTAAAGTTAATTTTCTTTGACCTACACGAATTCAGGCTCTAAAAATTCTCCTCACGATTGTAACAAATCGGCGGAAAGCTAAAGACTATGGATCTCAAAGAAATCAAATCGATCATCGAATTGATGATGAAGAACGACCTGACGGAATTTGAACTGGAAAAGGGGGACTTTAAGCTCAGAGTCAAGCGCGGCCCCTCGGGAGAATGGATTACTTCCACCGTTCCGACGACCCCCGCCGCCCCGGCCGTCGCCCATCACGCCCCCGTTTCCGCTATCCCGGTGGCCACGCCGAGCGTACCAGTTGCGGCGCCTGCGCCGGTCGCCACCGCAGCTGGAGCAGCCAGCGCACAGATCGTTTCTCCCATGGTCGGTACCTTCTATCTCTCGCCTTCGCCTGACTCCCCTCCATACGTGAATGTCGGCCAGGAAGTGAATGAGGATACGGTCGTCTGTATTATCGAGGCCATGAAGGTCATGAACGAAATCAAGGCAGAGACCAAGGGGATTATCGTTGAAGTTCTGGCTCAAAACGGCAAACCCGTTGAATTTGGCAAGCCGCTCTTCGCCGTACGGCCCACTTAACCCCGCATTCGAAGCTTTCTCTTCCTCCTGCTCCATCCATGTTTGATAAGATACTCATCGCCAATCGCGGCGAGATTGCCCTTCGTATTATCCGCGCCTGTAAGGAACTCGGGATCAAAACGCTCGCGGTTTACTCCACGGCGGATGTCGATTCCCTCCATGTTCAACTTGCGGACGAAGCGATCTGTATCGGTAAAGCTACGAGTCAGGATAGTTATCTCAAAATCGACCGAATCATCAGTGCCGCCGAGATCGGCGATGTCGATGCCATTCATCCAGGCTACGGCTTCCTGGCCGAAAATGCCCACTTCGCGGAGGTCTGCGAAAGCTGTAACATCAAGTTTATCGGCCCCAAACCTGCGGCCATTCGGGCCATGGGTGATAAGGCCGTTGCCCGCGAAACGGCCCGGAAGGCCGGAGTTCCTATTACGCCGGGTAGTAGCGGAATTGTGGAAACCGACCAGGCGGCCCTGAAGATTGCCAAGCAAATCGGTTACCCGATCATGATCAAGGCCGTGGCTGGTGGCGGTGGACGCGGCATGCGGCAGGCGCATAACGATGTCAGCCTTGTCCAGGGCTTCAATTCCGCGCGCATGGAAGCGGAAAAGGCCTTCAACAACGGCGCCCTCTACCTCGAAAAGCTGATCGAGAACCCGCACCACATCGAATTCCAGATCCTGGCTGATAAGTACGGGAAGATCGTTCATGTCGGCGAGCGTGATTGCTCCATCCAGCGCCGGAACCAGAAGTTGCTGGAAGAAGCCCCGTCGCCCTATATCACGCCCGCTGTGCGCAAGGCCATGGGTCGCGCCGCGATCAAGCTCGCCCATGCGGTCGAGTACGAGAACGCCGGGACGCTCGAGTTTTTGGTCGATGACAAGATGAATTTCTACTTCATGGAGATGAACACCCGCATCCAGGTGGAGCATCCCGTGACGGAGGAAGTCTACGGCGTCGACCTGGTCAAGGAGCAGATCAAGATCGCGTTTGGCGAAAAACTGAGCAAGGACTTCGACGATCTCGTGCCCCAAAAACATGCCATCGAGATGCGCATTAATGCGGAGGATCCGTTCAATGATTTCCGGCCGAGCCCCGGTAAGATTGATCTCTTCTATGCGCCGGGTGGTCATGGCATCCGCTGGGATTCTCACGTCTATTCCGGCTACACAGTCCCGCCTTACTACGATTCGATGATCGGCAAGCTCATCGCCTTCGGCAGTGATCGCGCCACGGCGATGGACCGGATGTCCCGGGCGCTGGATGAATTTATCGTTCGCGGGATTAAGACAACCGTGCCCTTCGGCCAGTTGATTTTGAAGGATCCTGATTTCCGTCGTGGCCGTTACAGCACCCATTTCGTGGAGGGCTTCCTCAAGCAGCGCGCCTCCATTTTACCACCCAAAGAGGGCTAACCCTTTGGCGGCGTTCTATCGCCGTCGATTTTTTTGACGGAATTTACGGAATTTCGGACGAAATGGACGGAATTTGATATAAGGACGAAGTGACACTCGAAGAACGTCGTCAGAAACTTGAGAAGGGGCGGCTTTACGCCATCGTTGATACGGGCTACGTCGAGGCCGGGCGAGTGCCCTACGTCACGGAACAGCTCGTTCTCGGCGGCGTCGATTTGATTCAACTTCGCGGGAAGAAGCTACCTCTCTCCGCGATCCTGGAACTGGGTAAAGCGATGCGGAAATGGATCCCTGCTTCCGGGCCGCTTTTTATTCTCAATGATCATCCGGAGCTGGTGTCCGAAATCGGCGCGGATGGAATTCACGTGGGGCAGGACGATCTATCCGTCGCCAAGGCCCGCGAATTGGCTGGCGCGGACGTCCTCGTCGGAAAATCGACCCACAGTCTGGAGCAGGCCATTGCCGCGGAAAAAGAAGGCGCCGATTACATTGGGGTGGGCCCCATCTACGCCACGCTGACCAAGCCTGATTATGTTCCGGTGGGCCCGGCACTGATCGGTCAGGTGAGGGGAGCGGTGCGCGTGCCCCAGTTTTGCATCGGCGGCATTAATGAGGCGACGTTGCCGGAGGTAGTTCACGCGGGTGCCCGGCGCGTGGTCATTGTCTCCGCACTTTTACAGAGCGCGGATATTCCGGGATATTGTCGTCGCGTGAGATCATTGATTGAGGCCGCATAGAGGTTTTATTGCCTTTGGCTGCGAAGAGTTATTTCGATTCACGATTTGTGGCGAATTTCAGACTTTCCCCTTTCAACTTCTTCCTTTTAACTTACCCCCTTATGCCCGTACTCGTTGTTGGTTCCGTTGCCCTCGATCACATCAAGACTCCCACGGCGGAGCATCGCCAGCTTCTGGGCGGTTCCGCGTCCTACGCTTCCGTGGCGGCCAGTTTCTTCGGCGATGTCCGTCTGGTTGGTGTCGTCGGCGATGATTTTCCGCCCCAGCACACCGAACTTTTTGCCAAGCGCAAGATCGACCTGACCGGCCTGGAAGTGGCCCCCGGCAAGACCTTCTGCTGGTCGGGCGAATACGAATTGAACATGAACAACCGTAAGACGCTTTCGGTGGAACTGAATGTCTTCGAGACCTTTCAGCCCAAGCTGCCGGAAGCTTATCGTGAGACGCCTTACGTCCTGCTCGGTAACATCGCCCCCTCGCTGCAACGGAGCGTTTGTGCACAGATTCGCAAGCCCAAGTTTGTCGTGGCCGATACGATGGATCTCTGGATCAGCATCGCTCGCCCCGACCTGGTTGCCCTGCTGAAGGAAGTCGACATGCTGATCCTGAATGACAGCGAGGCCAAGCAACTCACGGAGGAAGACAACCTCATCCGGGCCGGGAAAAAAATCGTGGCGATGGGACCACGCTATGTCGCCGTGAAGAAGGGCGAGCACGGCTGCCTGCTCTTTGGCCGCGACGGCGAGTTCTTCAGCACGGGCGCTTATCCTCTCGAGACGATCCACGATCCGACTGGTGCGGGCGATTGCTTTGCCGGCGGATTCATCGGCCATCTGGCCCGGACGGATGACACGTCGTTTGCCAACCTCAAGGAAGCCGTGATCCAGGGAACCTTGGTGGCCTCCTACTGCTGCGAGGAATTCAGCCTGCGCCGGTTGGAAATCCTGGCCGAAGCGGAAATCGCCGAGCGCCGCAAAGCCTTTGGCTCCTACATCGCTTAAGCGCAAATAGGCCATGAGCCGTCCCAAGGAATCCCGCAAAAAAGTCGACGTATCGCGTCCGGTAATGCCACTCCAGCACAACCCCTTTGCCGCGTTGGGTGAGTTGGACGTCCTGAAAAATCTTCCAAAGGCTCCGGAGCCGGAACCCGCGCCCAAGCCGGTCGTCGCGAACAACCCGAAGCCTAAAGTTGTAACAGCGATTCCACGCAATTCACGTGGCCGCTTGATCCTCCGCCGCGAGACCAAAGATCGCGGCGGTAAAGTCGTGGTCGTGGTCTATGGCTTCAATGAGTTGCCCGGTGCCAACGCGGTCATGATTGGCGACCTGGCCAAGGACCTCAAAGGAAAGCTCGGGTGCGGCGGTTCGTTTGACCGCCAGGAGATCGTCCTGCAGGGAGACCGCTGCGCTGAGGTTTGCGCGCTGCTCGAAACCCTGGGATTCCGGGTGGATGGAGTTCGGTCTTAGTCGGAGCGTTACGACGCCGTAACACTAGCCTGATCGGGCCGCTGATTTTAGACGCAGAAGCAAAAGACTTGTGCTATAAGCGGTTGTGCCCAAACGTATCGAACCTTTGTCCGCCCGCGCGCAGATCGTCGATAAAGCCTCTGAAGAGAAACGTCCCGCCGCCGCGCTGGCCCCGCCCCGCCGTATCCAGGGCACCAAGCGCACCAAGCCACCGGCCCCGGTCAAAAAGAAGAAATCCCTCTGGCGCACCTTCTGGCTCGTGGTTCAGATTGTCCTGCTTATCGTCATTATTGCGGGCTCCGTCCTCGGCTTCTTTGCCTATCAGAAGGCCCTCGGCTATTACGCCAAGGCGGAGACGTATGATCTCAAAAAGCTCGACGACCTGAACGTCACGTCCACCTTTTACGACGTCAACGGACAGGAACTGGGCCGCATTTTCGTTGAGGATCGCATCGTCCTGAATCCCGACGAAATTCCCGACAACATGCGCCATGCCGTCATGGCTGCCGAAGATCGCCGCTTTTATCAACACGGCGCCATCGATTACTGGGGCATTCTCCGGGCCTTGCGCGAGAATCTGGGCAAGAAAGCCCATGGGGTGCAGGGAGGCAGCACGATTGAGCAGCAATTGGCCAAGCATTTGATCGGCGATTTTTCCCGCACCCTGGATCGAAAATTCCTGGAAGCTTTTGTGGCTGTCCGCCTAGAGCACAGCCTCACCAAGGATCAGATCATGAATTATTACCTCAACCGGATTTATTTCGGGAAGGGGTACTTCGGGGTTGGTGCCGCGGCCCGCGGTTATTTCGGCAAGGAGGCATCCCAATTGACCGTACCGGAATGCGCCCTGCTGGCAGGGATCATCCGTGCGCCGACGAGTTCCTCGCCTCGCGTGGATATGACCAAGGCCAAGACGCGTCGCGACCTGACCCTGAAGCAGATGCTGGAGGAAGGCTTCATTAAGCAGGACGATTATGTGCGCTACGTTCGCACTCCGATCGTGATTCAACCCGCCAAGCCATCGGGCCTCCAGACCTTCGTCATGGCTGCGGCCGTGAAGGAGATGGAACAAATTCTCTCCATTGAAGGCACCGAGGAAATGCCCCAGGGCTTGACCGTCCGTACCAATATCGACCTGCATATCCAGCGTGCCGTGGAAGACCAGATCAACCTGAAGTTGGCGCAACTGGAAAAAGCCACAGGGCCCGATGCGGCGGCAGCTACTCCCGGGAAGACTCCGTTGCAGGGCTCCGCCATTGTGGCTGAAGTCGATTCGGGCCGGGTTCGCGCCTGGGTCGGCGGGAGAGACTTCTCCACCAGCCAGTTCGATCACATCACCATGGCTCGCCGCGAAAATGGGGCCCTGCTGCAACCGATCCTCTACGCTCTTGCCTTTGACCGTTTGAATTTGACCCCGGCGACCATGATCAATGCCTCTTATATCGACCCGACAGCGTCGGCATCCCAGGCCGATTTGGGCTTGGGAAATCCGCTCGTCGATTTAAGCAAATGGTTTCTTTCCGTGCAGGATGCACTCGCCCTGGGTAACAAGGCAGCGGCGACGCGGGTCGGGCTCCAACTGGGCGCATCGAGCGTGGCCGAGTGGCTGAAACAGGCGGGGGTGGAGGACAAAGTGCCGACCGACAAGCCGAATATCTTTAATCCCGATCCGATGACGCTTGGGGACATGGCTTCACTCTACGAGGTCCTCGCCAACGGCGGCACACATCGCAAGCTCAAGATCATCCAGTCGATCCAGTCCCGCACGGGCGAGACGCTCTATGACGACACGAAGTCCGAGAAGGATCGTCACCAGACCACATTGCTGAACGGTCTCGACGACGCGCAAATGACGCTAACGCTCCAGAATGCGTTACGCTCCAGCTCCGCCCGCTCACTCGCTCGCGACTACGGATTCAAATCATCGCTCGCGGGAATGGCCGGTTATTCGGAAGGGTACCGGGATGCCTGGTTTGTCGGTTACACCCCCAAGCTGCTCGCGGGCGTTTGGGTGGGGTATGACGACTCGCGCCCCATCGGCGGCAAGGAAGTGGCGACCCGTTCCGCCGTTCCGCTTTGGGGGGAGATCATGCGTGAAGTCCAGGCCCGGTTGGCGGGTGGAGGACCATTTCCCGTTCCCCCGGAACTGAGCAAAGTCGAGATTGACCGCACGACCGGTGCCCTGCGGGGGCTGGCCGGACTGGCCCCAGCGCCCGGGGATATCTTTGTCTATTTGAAGAAATCGCAGATTGATGCGGCCACGACTCAGGCTTCTTCCGGCTCACAACAAATCCAGGCGCCGAAGCAATGGTCGGATTGGTTGACCACCATGTTCAACGAAGCGGATGAGACGGGCTTGTCTCCCGATCAAATCATGAATGGCGACAACAAGCGCGATCAGATTCCCGCTTTGGCCGAATACAAGATGCCCGGCTTGCGCGGCGATATCATTTCCTCAGACGGGACGGTTTACGCCACGACGGGCAGCGAAAAGAACCTGGTTCTCGGCTGGCCCGCGGCAGATGAGGCGGCGGGCGATGACGATATCGTGCGATGGATGCGCACTCGACTTGACGAGGTGCAGCAGGCGATTGGCACCAAGATCGACATCAATGACGCCGACATGCTGGCCCAGTACCGCACCCAGCGTTACCAGCCGTTTTTGGTCATGGAAAACGTGACGCCGGATCAGGTCGGTAAAATCCAGGCGGCGGGACTGGAGAGTAAAGGATTTGGCTTCCAGACGGCACCCCTGCGGAACTATCCGCGTGGCCCGGAACTGGCCCATGTGCTCGGTTATCTCTCGCGCGATCAGCAGCGGAATAAAGGCAAATATCTCGGCGGCGATGTGATTTACGACCGCTACAAAGGCGCGACGGGATTGGAATATGTCATGAACCAGGACCTGACCGGCAAGGACGGTCGCTTCATGATCTCGACGACGGAAGAGGGCTATGCCCGTTCCGCGGTGATCGATACGCCGGCGACGTACGGAAATAATGTGCGGTTGAGTATTGATTCCCGGATTCAGCAGGCGGTCGAACAGGCGCTAGCCAACAGCCCGAAGAAGATCAAGGCGGCCGTCATGCTCGATGTCCATACGGGCGATGTCGTGGCCATGGCCTCTCAGCCGACGTTCGATCCGAATATCTTTGTGCCCGGTATCGC
>CAIPBM010000148.1 GCA_903863295.1 uncultured Verrucomicrobiota bacterium
ACCGGCGATGCCCCGGCGAATCCGTTGCGCGTGAACGATGCGCTGGTTCATTCCGATAACTATGCGGCGGTGCGGATGGGAATGATCGTGGGGCCCGAGTTGTTCAACACCTACGCGCAACGTTGCGGCGTGACGACGGATATCCCGCCCTATCCCTCGAGCTATCTCGGAGCGTGCGAGTTGAGCCTGAATGAACGGACGGGCAATTATGCGACCAGTGCCGATGAGGGCGTCGGCGTCCGCCAACACATCGTAGTGCAGGTGCGCGACGAGAAGGACAAAGTCATCTATCAATATGAACCGGAAGGCCACCGTGTCTTCACGCCACAAGTGGCGCGACAGGTCACCGGGATGTTGCAAAACGTGCTCGATTTTGGCACGGCGGCCCCGGCGCGACATCAGTATGGTTTCACCGCGCCGGCGGCGGGCAAGACCGGCACGACGAACGATTACAAGGATGCCTGGTTTGAGGGCTTTACCTCGCATCTCGTGGTGGGTGTATGGATGGGCTACGACAAACCGCGGGAGATTATGCGCGGCGGCTATGCGGCGGCGGTGGCCCTGCCCGTCTGGGCGAGCATCATGAAACAGGCGCAGGGGCCTTATGCGATGAACGATTTTCCGGTGCCGGACGGACTGGAACTGGCCTCCGTAGGCGGCGGGCTTTTTGGTGAAGGCCAGCGTTACTACCTGACACCGGATCAGCGGGCGTTGCTGGATGAAGATCCTCGGCTCGCCCCGGAGGGCAATGCGGCTCCTGCCCAAGGGAAAAATATCCTGGACCGGTTTTTTGATATTTTTCGATAAGCCATTACCGGGGAATGCAGAGGGTGACCTGGCCTGTTGGGCTGGTTGCAACGATGCGGTAATGAGTGGCGATGGCTTGCTGAATGGAGCGATAGATATCGGGCCGGTAGGCGCCTGCCATGTAGTCACCGATGGTAAAGAAATTTTGATCGACGATAAGCTTGGGGAAACGGGCGGCGTTCAACGCGTCGATCAATCGATTCATATCCGGGGTCAGAAGCCATTCGCCCGGCCCGGGGAGATTGATTGGGCATGCGGTCCGGGAGAGGTAAGAATAGAAGCCGCTTTGATTGGAGAGCATGAAGACTTCCTCGCCGGGATGAACTGCCCGTTGCACGAAGGCTGCATTGACCAGGAATGGGGTTGGAGGTGAGCCCCGTCCATCCATCAAAACGCGTGCGCTTTGGGCCACGAGATTCGGTAACGCGAGGGAACCGACGATGGCCCACCAACCAATCGTCAGCGCCAAAGGAAGCAAGAATGCCCAAGTGAGGCGCGGAAGCCGACCGAGGAGGATGAGGGAGCGGGCTTCGCTGATCAGGATGCCGCCAAGCAGGATCGCGGGATAGCTGACGGAGACGAGGTTGCTTTCGACCGAACGGCCGGTGAAATAGAGAAAGAGTCCGGTTCCCAAGAGGGCGACCATGACCATGGAATTGGTGCGCCACGTGGAGGCTTTCTGCTGATAAATGGCAAAAGCTGAGACCAGACCGACGAGATAGACCATGAGGACAAGGAGCCAGGCGTCGGGCACCAGCATCGGGACGCAAAAATATCCGGCGCCGAGCACCAATTTTTGAAAGGGGACAAGCAGGGCGATATCCGGCCAAAATCCAGAAACGATTCGAAGGTAGAGTAGAAAAAATATCCCGATGATGATCAAGACCACAACTTGGAGGCCTAACTGCTGTGCCGCGTGTCGTAATTTGCCGAGGGCCAAGTTTGAGATTATGGTGGCTGCAGTCCAACTCACCCAAAGCACAATGCCCGTATCCAGGTTCCAAATCGGAGCAAGGGCAGCGCTAACAGAGGCGAGAACGTAATTCAAAAAACAGGGACGTTTGAAATAGAGAACTGCAGCGAGCAGGCCGACGGACGGGAAAAGAGTACGGATGGGCGCGTAAGGATAGTAGTGATCGTCGCTGGTGGGCACAAAAGCAACAGCAAGCAGGGCGAGCCCGGTCACCAAGAGTGTGGCGGGATGGCGGATGAGGAGTCGGGCCGTGAGGAGAAGGCAAAGGAGCGCCACGGCGTTAAGAACCGGAAATAGAGCGAGGAGGGTTTCGACTCGCCGGGGAAAGAGGCTCACGATGGGGCCGAGAAACTCGATATACCCGCCGTAGATATGGGGAAACTGAATCAGTAGATGATGCCCATTTACGACCTGGCTGACGGCGTGGAGAACGACATTAAAATGGTAGGTGAACGGCCAGTCGTTCGCGATTTGAGAGACGGCGTAAATGTTCGATGGAAGCACGAGCAAACCGATCCCGAGGAGAGCGTAGAATGCGAGCCTGCTGCCTTGTGCGGAGGGCGAACGGCGCAAAATTAAAAAAGCGAGTGCAACTTCAAGCCCCAAGCAGAGGAGCCTGAGCTCAAGTGGAGCGGGATGAAGGCGAAAAAACCAACCGGAGAGCAACCACCAGGGCGGCATTCCTTTTACAGCAGGACTGGCACAGGAAACCAGTGGCGAAAGTGCCCAGAGAAAGAATATCCAGCAACTGGCGACAGCCAGACGAAGCCATGAATCGAGCAAGGGAGCCTTGCGATTGCGAACGAGTCTCCCGGCGAACCCATAGGCCAGGACAATGGCAACCGGTGCGAAGAGACAACTGAGTTCAAAGGCGTGGCTTTTCGCCGGTTGGTCTGCATCCAGATAATTCGGCCCGACTGAGAATTGAGCCAAAAAAGCCTGAGTAAAATCGAGCGGAGGCGTGAGGTGCAGCACGACGGCAGCGAGGGCGCCCAGGACAAGGCCGCTGAAAGCAATTGCCAACCAGAGAGTCAGCAGGAATCGCCTCGCCATATCTCCCGCACGATTGGGTGGAGAGGAAGTCCGTTTCATTTCCTAGACAAAAAAGGGCCAGCGCGTGCCTAACCGGAGAAGAGATAGCACAGGGCTGGGATTTAGCCCACGATTTGATTCGATTTAGGGAATCACACCCTCGCCTGAGAGTGGTGGCTGGAACCGGGATCGAACCGGTGACACGTTTCCAGAGTAACGGCAACGAGCGGATAGGAGCGTATTCCTATCGGTAGCTAACGAGAAAGTATTGTAGTTGTAGCACGTCATGGCACAATGAGGGTATGGCTTCAATTTACAAGCGGGGTGATAGTGTTTTTTGGTGGATTCGGACGCGAGACAATCAGCGTCGCAGTCTCGGCATTCGCATCGACTCGAAGGACGGGTTGAGGAAAGCGAAAATTGAGCAAGCCAAGGAGACGGCGAAAGAGATGCAGCGTGGCAAGATTAACGTACAGCATGGCTGGCAACGATGGGTTAATGCTTGGATGGAGCGTCGTTACGCTTCCAGTCCAAAAACCCTCACCCGGTATAGGGAATGCTGGTCGTCCCTCAGCGTCTACCTCGACGAAATCGGCGTAGGGGAGCCAACTGCCCTCAGTCGTGAAAACTGTCTGAACTTTATGACTTGGCGGGTTGGCCGTGGCGCGAAGCCAGCGAAGCACAACACCGCTCTCCTTGAACTTAAGTTCCTCGGAACAATCATGCAGGAAGCTGTCAATCGCGGTATGTGCTCCGCAAATCCAGCTTACCGCCTTGGCGTGGGCCGAAAACAGCCAAAGCGGAAGCACGAAATTAAGGCAGAGGAGGAGGAGCTTATCCGTAAAAAGCTCAAGACCATGCCGTCCTGGATGGTGGATAGCTTCGACGTGGCCATGAAACAGGGGTGCCGCATCAGTGAAACCGCAACGGCGATAGAAGACATTTCGCTTAAAGGTACGCCGACAATCACGTTCCGCATAAAGGGCGGTCGCCTCCACACCGCCGCCCTCCATCCCGATCTCGTCGCCTTGGTCAAGAAGCGGAAAGCTGCCGGAGAAAAATGCCTCGTATCGCTTCCGCAATACGCGCCCAGGCTCTGGTGGCAATTCTTGAAGAGAATCGGTCTGCCTCACCTCTCGTTTCACAGTACGCGGGTAAGCGTAGTGACGCGAATGGCTCAAGCGAACCTCCCCAAGTACAAGATCATGGACTACGTCGGTCATGCTAGTTCGACTGTGAATGACGTTTATCGTCGCTTGCAGCCTGCGGATTTTTCGGATTGCCAGAAGGTGCTTTGAGTGGAGATAGGCCCAACACAGCCCGAAGATGTTTAATGTGCTTATACATGCTTATATGTGCCACTCCGCATGCCTTACCCAAGTCTCTAATCGACATGTCGTCTGCGTTGGCAACAATATGATTCAAAGCGTGTAGTTTATTTGCAAGTACGGACGTATTTGTTGACTGCATCTCTGCTAAAAATCTTGTCGCGAAATCAATCTTCCATTCTTGATCGCAGAATATATCTACGGGCTTAAGCTCAAAGCGCATAAGAGCATATTTCGATTTAGCTTCAAGGCGTCGTCCATACCTAGAAGCTGGCCCTACCCACTCAGGCACGTAATAGGTTCCATTGCTGCGAGCCCTAGGGTATAATGGATTCTTTAGCCAGCGTTGAATCGTCTTTCGAGTAACCCCAAGTCGAGCCGCTAACTCGGTTTGATTGTATGCGATATCCGACTTAACTACTAACGAGGTCGGCTTGCTAGCAATCGACTTAAGTTCGTCGGCGGCAGACTTTAGGGCATCGTAGTCCTGTTGAGTTATCACGAATTCATCTCCTTGTTGCATTCAGGGCAAATCGAGCGTGCCGCAGATAATATTAAATATCCGCTCTTAGTTACGTGTTCTAGTGCGAGTTTTCGAGAAAAAAACCGCATAGTACTTAAATGAAATTTTTCCGCGCATGATGGGCCCGAGCAATTAATAATGACGCCATACCCACGATATATAGTCGGTAAAAATCCAATAGCAGTAATACCGTCCATGACCTTATTAGAGTCTTGCCAATATATGCGGTTTAAAAGACGCTTTAAACGCTTCAACTTTTTGCAGCCTAGTGTCTTGTAATCTTTCATGATGACTCCTTTTTAAGGCATTCTTTACAAATCAGTTTCGCGCTTTGAGCGTTTATCGAACGGTCGGTGATCTGCCTGCCGGAAGTCGGGATTTGCCTTGAGCCAGTCCAAGGCCCAATCTACTGTCGCCTTGCCGCCAGGAAGCGGGAATCCGGCTTTCTTCATGCATAACACGAACATTTCAGTAACGCCCATTTCCCTTGCAAGCTCTCTCATGTTGAGCAGAAGCTTTTTTTGGGTACGACTCTTCACGATAGAAGTTGCCATAAATAAGATGTGTGGTTGGGGAAAACTTCGTGCTTAAAACACGAAGTCGATGGACAGGATGAACTTGCCGTCCGTGCGAGTGTTGCCGTTAGACGACTGGACGTTGTTCTTCATCGGTTCCTTCACCGTCGTCAGACGTTCGAGGTAGCCGCGACGTTCGCTGTTGCTCGCCTTGAGGAAGAGCCGTTCCATCTTGTCAATGATGTCGGCCTTTTTCTTGGGAGCACTCTTACTGGCGTTGTCC